>CALACD010000025.1 GCA_937890445.1 uncultured Acidimicrobiia bacterium
CACCAGAAGAATGCGTTGGCATCTGGTGACTCGAGCTTCGAGTTTCGAGCCATCGGCCCGCCGTAGGACCGAACGCTCACGGTCGTCCGCAGCCTCGAGTCGCTGTTCGGTCAAGAAGTCGCTGGTCCGGTGGCCCTGCAGATCGGCACTTCCGAGCAGTTTTCCCAGGGTGGTGTTGGCATCCAAGATGGTGCCGTCCGCATCGGTGATCGCCAGGCCGACCGCGGCCGCGTCGAGGGCTGCAGACAGGGTCGGCACGTCGACACATCGTGGTTCGAGGTCCTCACGCATACGGGCAGTCTCGACTCCTCGACAACACAAGTGAGACGTCGTTGCCAGTCCCTGGGTGCGGGTCGAGCACCAGGGCGGTGCCAAGACGCTTCCTGCCACACCGAAGCTACCTGGGAGTGCATGAACCTGCTCGCAGGCCAGAGAACCCGGGCGCCGCGGCCCGGGTTCTCAGCCCACTCCTCCGATGATCAGTCCTGGCCAGGGATCTTGTCGGCTATCTGCTCGACCTTGTCGAGGGCTTCCTTGGCCTTGTCGCCGAGGCCGCCGGGCAACTTGTCACCGTGTTCCTCGACCAAATCCTTGACGTCGTCGATCTTTCCGAGTGCGTCCTTGGCGTTGTCCATGATTCCCACGTGGGCCTCCATCTTTCCTTCTGCTGAAGCGGCACAGTGCCGCCGTGTCGGGGTTGACGCGATGCCCGTAGTCCACTGCGGCACGCGACCTCATGGTAGGACGTCGAGTGTGGCCAATCGGTCGCGGTCTCTGTCGAATCGGCGCCACACGACAGTCTCGTGACCGAACGACGACGATTGTATGACGGTGGGAACCGTGGTCGGACGAGGCTCGCCCACGCAGGCCATGAAGACAGCGAACACCACTCCGCCCCCTGGATCCTCGGTCCGTCGATCTTGCATGCTCGTGCGAACCATGGCACTGCTGCTGGCCCTGTCGATGGCGGCCGTTGCCTGTAGCAACAGTGAACAAGGCAGGACCGACCGTGAGTCCGACCTGGCCGAATTGTCGAGCGCTCCCCGCGGTGGAGGCTCCCAGGGCTTCGATCTCGACGAGAGCGAGGCCGGTGGCGTCGACGAGGCGGTGGACGAGGCCGGTGGCGTCGACGAGGCGGTGGACGAGGCCATGAGCGCTACCGGCGAGGGTGTCGAGTCCGGGGACAGCACGGGAGACGCCGAGGGGTTCTTCGCGGACGATCAGATCGCCGACCCCGATCGACTGGAGAACAACACGTTCGAGAACTACGGCGTTCGCGCCTTCGTGGAAACCGTGGTCGATCCGCTCTCGACCTTCGCCTTGGACGTCGACACCGCCAGCTATGCGGTGGGCCGACAATGGCTGAACCAGGGAGTTCTCCCGCCTGCCGACTCGGTTCGGATAGAGGAATACGTCAACTCCTTCGACTACGACTACCGGGCCCCGCACGAGGGGCTCAACGTGGTGGCTGACGGCGGACCTTCACCGTTCGACGCCGACAACGTGATCGTGCGACTGGGCGTTCAGGGCGAGGTCGTGGCCGACCGGGATCGCCCGTCAGCGGCCCTGACCTTCGTCATCGACACGTCGGGGTCCATGGACCGACAGGATCGACTGGAGTTGGTCAAGGCATCGCTGGCGCGGCTCGTTTCCGAACTGGACCGGAACGACTCGGTCGCAATCGTGACCTACAGTGATCAAGCCGATGTGCTGTTGCCCCCGACCTCGGCCGAGGATCGAGGAGAGATCATCCGGGTCATCGAGTCGTTGCGAACCGACGGCTCGACCAACCTCGAGGCAGGTCTGCGGACCGGCTATGACTTGGCCAACGAGTCGTTTCTCCGCAACGGTATCAATCGAGTCATCCTGGCCTCCGACGGGGTGGCCAACGTGGGCCTGACCGATCCTGACGGACTCGTTCGTCTGATCCGCGGCGATACCGATCGTGGGATCCAGTTGGTCACCGTCGGGGTCGGCATGGGCAACTTCGACGATGTGGTGATGGAGACCCTGGCCGACGACGGTGACGGCTTCTATGCCTATGTGGACACCCGAGACGAAGCCGAGCGGTTGTTCAGCCAGGATCTCGTCGGAACGCTGCTCACCGTCGCCATCGACGGCAAGATCCAGGTCGAGTTCGACGCCGAGGCCGTCGAGGCCTACCGGCTGCTCGGATTCGAGAATCGGGCCGTGCTCGACGACGACTTCCGTAACGACGTCGTCGATGCCGGCGAGCTCGGGTCCGGCCATCAGATGACGGCGCTGTACGAGCTGAGGTTGCGACCCGGAGTCCGGGACCGCGACCGCCTGGGTACCGCACATCTGCGATGGGAGGACCCCCAGGAGCGTTCGGTCCGGGAGACCCGATTGGAGATGACCGTCAGCATGATCTCACCTCGCTGGTCCGACACCGACGAGGACTTCCGGCTGGCCGTGACCGTTGCGGCATTCGCCGAGCTGCTGAGGGGCAGCCGGTATGCGGCCGAGATCGACCTCGATCAGGTCGCGGCCGAGGCCGAGGCCCTGGCCGGTCGAGGCGAGGATGTGCGAGCGTTGGCCGAGCTCATCCGGCAGGCGGCCCGTCTTCGTTGACGAGCGATTCGAGGGTCATGGTGATCATCTCGTCGAAGCTGGTCTGGCGGGCCTCCGGGCTCATTGCCTCCTGCCGTTTGATGTGGTCGCTGACCGTGCACACGGCGAGCGCGGCAATCCCGTACTCGGCGGCCAGCCCGTAGAGACCGGCTGCTTCCATCTCGACGGCCAGATAGCCGTAGCGCTCCAACAGCGGAAACGGCGGGTCGCCGGGATCGTAGAAGAAGTCGGAGGTGAAGATCGACCCTACGTGGGCGGTCATCCCCGCTCTGGCGGCCGCGGCGACGGCTGACGAGAGCAGCGAGTAGTCGGCCACCGCGGCCAGGTCTCGGCCCTCGAGGCGGGCCCTGTTGACCATCGAATCCGTACCCGCTCCCAGCGCGATGATGACGTCGCCGAGCTGGAGTCGATCCTGGAGCGCACCGCATGAGCCGACCCGGATGATGCGCTCGACGCCGTAGAACTTGATCAACTCGGTTGCATAGATCTGGAACGATGGGATGCCCATTCCGGAGCCCTGGACCGAGACCGACCGGCCTCGATAGGTCCCCGTGTAGCCCAGCATGTTGCGAACCGAGGTGACCTCGCGGGCATCGTCGAGGAAGGTTCCGGCGATGTAGGCGGCCCGAAGCGGGTCGCCGGGCATGAGTACGGTCGAGGCAAAGTCTCCGTCTTGGGCACTGAGATGAGGCGTTGGCATCGAACCAGAGTGGCACACTGTGGGCATGCCGATGCGACAGGATTGCAAGCACTTCCAGAGCCGGACCTACCCGACAGGCGACACGATGCGAAAGTGTTCGCTCGATCTGGCTCCCGAGGCGCCCTGGGAGTGCCCGGCCGACTGCGAGGGCTACGAGCGACGCTTGGCCGACGTGAACTGGCGTCATGGTTCCCTGGTCACACCGCCGACCCCACCCGCTCCCGCGAGTGTCGGTGGCGACGCATCGATCGGCAGACTGCTGGACGAGGCCGAGGACATCGTGAATCGGGCCGGCGCCTCGATCACTGCCGAGGTCGAGGCTCAGGAAGAGGCTCGGCGCCGAAAATCGAGTCGGAAGTGGTGGAGGTTCGGCCGCTGATCCTTGCGGATCAGTGTCATCGCTGATCCTTGCGGATCAGTGCGTGAGTAGGTCAGCTGCGGCCAGATAGCACTCTTCGTTCAGCGTCTCGATCACTCGTCGTCCCTGCCCGAACAGAACTCGATGGCTGGAGGCGTGGTAGGGCCGGAAGAACATGTCGACGGTGAGCCCGAGGATCTCGGCCAGGTAGGCGTTGATGACGCCACCATGGCAGGCAATGACGATGGTCTCGCCGGGATGGGTCACCACCGCCGACTCGACGGCCCAACCGACACGGCGACGGAAGTCCTCGGAACGTTCGGTATAGGGGTAGGCATCCCACTTCTGCGTTTGCACGAAGCGTTCCCGAATACCCTCCATGGCCTGCTCGCCGATGATGTCGGTCGGTCGCTGATCCTGGGGGAGATCCCGGTACATGTGGATCTCCTGGAGTGCTTCGATGACGGTCACGTCGAGGCCGTGGTGCTTTGCGATGGCCTTCCCGGTGTCGTTGGCCCGGAGCAGTTGCGAGCTGTAGACGGCACTGATCGGTTTCCGGGCCAGGAACTCTCCGACGCACTCGGCTTGGCGTCGTCCCATCTCCGACAGGGGTGGGTCGACCCATTCCGCAGACACCGATGTCTCGGGATCCGGCCACTCCTGCTGTCCATGGCGGACCAGTATCAGGGTGCCGACCTCGGGCTCGTTGGAAAGGAAGGCGCGATCGATGGGGGAGGGGATGCGAATGGCGCTCACTCGGTTTCCAGCTCGTCCAGGGCCTGGTTCAGGGTGTTCCAGCCGAGCGTGGCGCACTTGATACGGACCGGGAATTTGACCACACCCC
>CALACD010000026.1 GCA_937890445.1 uncultured Acidimicrobiia bacterium
GCGTCGGGGTAGTTGGCCCGGTCGGGATCGTGGCCGAACTGGGTCATCCAGTCAGCGGCCGACCACCAGCTGGTATGTCGTTCGATCAACTGGTCGAGGATGGCAACGTAGCGCTCGGTCCAGGCGGGGGTGCGATGGCCCATCAGGCCGAGGGCGTATGACGAGTCGACGAGGTCGAAGCGATGCCAGCTGGCCATCGGCGGGTCCGAACGGTCATCCCAATGGGGATGGGGTTGGCCCGACCGGGACCAGTCGTCCGGGGTGTGGGCCTTGCGGTCGAGGTAGCGCAGCCAGCCGAGGCTACGGTCGGACAACATCGTGTCCGGCTCACGTTCCATGGGCCTCGAATCTAGGCCAGCCACCGGTGTTGGTCCACCTGCGGGCCCAGCCGGCCGGGACGAGAAGCCAACATAGCCAGGGCGTGAGTCAGCCGCTGATGCGAGGAGGCTCGATCCACGGTTGGGCGATCTCCATCCACTCCGCGGCGAGCGCACCTTCGGCGTCGAGCGCCGATGCGGCCACCGGCTGTCGCCTGGTCAGGACCTTGCAGAACTCGTAGGCAGCACCAAGCACCCGGTGAGCCGCTTCCGGCGGACCCCAGGTCCAGAGGTCTCCACCGGGACCCGTCAGTTCGACCCGGACCGGTTCCGTTGGTGGGGTCAAACCTCGGTTCAGGTAGCTGAACTCGCGGGTGACGACCCCAAGGTGGACGATGTTCCGCAACCGATCCGTCTGTGGATACGGCACGCCGAAGGTGTCGGCCAGGTCTTGGGCGTGGGTCCAGGTTTCCGTCAACCGGCCGGTGGCCATCGATCGGGCCCCGATCTCGGGGCCGATCCAGGCGATCCGATCCTTCGGGTTGAGCCTGCGCAGAGCGTCGACCATGCCAGCCCGAACCTCGAGAAACCATCGCCACAGGTCACTGCCGGACAGAGCCCGCACATCGGGACCGACCAGGTCGTTGAGTGCCACCTCGCCGCTCGACAGTCGACGGTGGGCCTGGGCAAACCGCTCCGGGTCGGTCAATGTGAGATGGGCGAACCAGTCGGCGGCACCGAGGTGCAGGACCGTCTCGTGACTGTCCCAGCCGTCGGCGACGGTCGGCGCCCGCCACTGCTGCTCGCTCAGGTTCTCGACGACAGAGGCCAGAGCTCTCGTTTCGCCTTCCAGGTCATCACAGATCGGGTCCACACACCGGAACCTACCTCATACCCTCCGGGTCCGGCGCCGCCCGCATGGTTCAGCGTCAGGGTTGGGCCGGGGCGAGCTCAGGCGTCGACGTGACGAGCCGAGACGAAGTCGTCGATGCCCAGCTCCCGTCGAATGTCGACGGACATCTCGACGCTTCCTCTGTCGAGGGGGGTCCCGGTCCCGTCGGCTATCCGGGTCATCATGGTGAAGTTGGCCACCACCGCGGCCACGTCGACCAGGGCCTCGCCCCCCATGGTTTCGGTGAGTTGATCTCGAGCGGCGGCCAGCTCGTCGCCCCCGGCCCGGGTGGCGTTGACGAAGTCGACAAGCAGCTTCCCGTTGGGAACCCCGGCCCCGCCGGCCAGCTGACCAGGCGTGATCTCTCCGTCGACGTTGGCGCTACTCAGACCGAGCAGCAGGGCATGGGACGTCGTTCAATAGAAACACTCGTTGACGAACGATGTCTGGGCCGCCACCAGCTCGATCTGTCGCCGATCGATGGTGTCCCGCCCCCAGTCCAGGTCCCCCATGAGCGCACCGGCCGGTAGGTACTGACTGCTGAACAACGCTTGGCGGGCCTCGCCGTCAGCCGAAACGGCGCTGAGTGCCTTCAACACGTTGGGCCCGTTGACCGGGGCGGTGGGCACCCAGTGATTGCGGACCGCGGTGTCGTCAATCCGCTCCTGTGTCGGCTCACCGGCCTCCGGCACGGCAAGACGAATCGGGGCCAGGTCCATGACGGCGGCGAAGCGGTCGATCGAGCAGACCATGGCCACGACGCTAACGAGCTCGACGTAGTGCTCGGCGCTCGGGAGGCCGTCGACGATGCTCTGGTACCAGTTGTGGGTCAGGGTCCCCGGATGGTTCGTGATCCGCCACACGGCGTCGATGGCAGCGGCCGGAAGCGGGTGGTCGGCCGAGATGGCGGCCGGGTGGTCCGGGTCGCAGGACGAGGGAGCCATCCACGGCGGCACGTCGGTGTTGGCCAGGGCCCGGCGGACCTCGGAGGCGATGGCGTGGCGCTCGGGCCCGGTCCACCAGGTGCCCGGTCGGGCCACCGCCGCGGCCACCCCTCGGTGGGCTTCGACCAGATCGGAACGGATGCCCGACCCGAGGATCGATCGTTCGGCGTCGGGCGCTGGCGAGGGGTGCTGCATGGGTCCGATGCTAGGCACGGTCGCGGTCCCGGCCCAAAACGGGTCGCCCCCCTCGCTGGTTGGACGGTCCCCCGCATAGGAACAGTTCCTATTCAGGGTAGAGCTACTTCCAGGGGGCCGATCGGATCGGTCAGCTCAACGGCCGATGGTCGCCGTTCGGGCCGGGGGTGACGTGCAGCAGGAGCGCCGGTTCAATCATGTGAACCCGGTGCCACTCCCCCCGGGGCACGGATGCAGGCGTCCCCCGGCCCGAGCTCGATTGGCCGATCGGGGTCCGACTCCATCGTGATCTCCAGCCGGCGCTCCTCCTGATGACCTGAACGAACGCCTCGGTGGCAGCTGCCATCCGCCTGCAATGAGCCTAACCCGCTCCGATGCCCGCGGTTCAGCGCCGGGCGGGCGCGTCCATGAACTCGACCGTGGTTTGATACTGGGGCTCGGGGACGAACTCGTGACGGGCGAAGAGCGCTGGGAGCAGTTCCGGCGCACCCTGTTGGATCCAGCCAGCGAGCGCCTCGGTAACCTCGTCGTCGAGAACCTCACCAAACCATCGACGCACGTCGTCACGTCGCACGACAACGACGTTCGAGCGAGCGCATGGCCCTAGACAGTCCACCTCGAAGAGGCGGGTCGCCTCACAGTCGGGACGGCTCCGGCGGAACACTTCCATCTGGGCGGCGTGATCGACGTCGGGGTGTTTCGACGCGCCGCAACAGCACCCCCGACAAACCAGAACGGAAAGACTCACCACCACCTCCGAGACCAGACTGATTCCCTTTCGTGACGAGCAGTAGCGTCCAACGTTCGCATTCGGCGACGCCTCTACACATGATGCCTGTCGTGCCCAGAAACGCGCGCGTGGGTGCTGACCAGGGCTGATTCCGCCATCGTTGACCCCCGTGTCTCGCCTCCTCTACCGATTCCTCGCCCAGTTCGCACGACTCGCTGTTCGTTCCGGTCGCTGGAAAGACCTTCAGATCATTGCGCTGCGCCACGAGAAACGCCGTACTCCGCCGCCAGATCGGCCGACCCGCGCTCACCGACGACGACCGAACCCTGCTCGCAGCGATCGCCGCCGGCTTGCCCAAGGCGCTGCGCCAAGGCTGGATCGTCACACCCGAGACGCTGCTGCGCTGGCACCGCAAACGAATCGCCCGCCACTGGACCCAACCACCAACCCGCCGAGCCGGTCGACCCCCGATCAGCGCCGAGCTGCGGCAACTGATCGTGCGACTCGCCCAAGAGAACCCGACGTGGGGACACCGGCGCATCCAGGGCGAGCTGGCCCGCCTCGGCCACACGATCGGCAAGGGCACGGTGTGGCAGATCCTCACCGACAACGGCATCGATCCATCCCCGAACCGCTCCGACGTGACCTGGACCCAGTTCCTGTACTCCCAAGCCGCAGTTGCATGCGACTTCTTCACCGTCGACACCGCATTCCTGCGCCGCTACTACGTCCTGTTCTTCATCCACGTCCGCACCCGCGAGGTGATCTACGCCGGCATCACAGCCAACCCGACCGGCGAATGGACCACCCAGGCCGCACGGAACCTGTTCATCGGCCACGACGACCGACTCGAGGGCGCACGAGCACTCGTTCGAGATCGCGGCAGCCAGTTCGTCGACGCGTTCGACGAGGTGTTCCGCGCCGAAGGGTTCAAGATCCTCAAGACACCCGTTCGAA
>CALACD010000027.1 GCA_937890445.1 uncultured Acidimicrobiia bacterium
GCCGAACCACCGCTGGAGCCGCCCGGCGAATGCTCGGGGTTCCAGGGGTTGCGGGTCGGTCCGTAGGCCACGGGCTCGGTGGTCGGCAAACTCCCGAACTCGGGCGTGTTGGTGCGGCCCACGGTCACGAAACCCGCTTCGACGATGCGCCGCGCGTAGGCCGTGGTCTCGGTGGCCCGGTGGCCGAGTTCCTTCAGCCGCATGTTGCCTTGGTGGTAGGGATCGCCGGCCCGGACCGACACCAGGTCCTTGAACAGGAACGGGACCCCACGGAACGGCCCGTCGGGTAGTGCCCCGGCTGCCTCGGCCCGCGCCTGGTCGAACAAGGGAGCGATCACGGCGTTCAGCTCGGGATTCACCCTCTCGATCCGCTCGATGGCATCGTCCACCAGCTCGACCGGTGACACCTCCCGATTCCGCACTGCGGCAGCGGCTGCAATTGCGTCGACGAATCCGTCCATGCCGATTCCCCTCTCCGTTGGGAGCCCTCATTGGTTGCAACCCCGAAGCTAGCCCGCACTCGGCCGTCGCTGCAGCGTCGCCGCAATCGAACGAGGGCTCGTGGACACGGGCTGGTGCACGGTCAGCGAGCATCGGTCATGCTGTGTGGGAACAGCATCGGTCATGCTGTGCGGGAACAGCATCGGTCATGCTGTGTGGGAACAGGTCGACAAGGGGTTGGAGGCGATGGGGCAAGCACCGCTCACAGGGCTGAACGTGGTGGAGATATCGATGTACGTCCAGGGGCCGATTGCCGGCGAGATCCTGGCCAGCCTCGGGGCCGAGGTCATCAAGATCGAACCGGTCGGATCACAGGATCCGTGGCGAACCTTTGCCGGCATCTACGGCGTCGAGCTCGATCAAGAGGACGCAGACTGGGTCTTTGCCCACATGAACCGGGGCAAGCAGTGCATCGCCGTGGACATCACGTCCGACGACGGTCGACCGATCTTCCACGCGTTGATCAAAGAGGCGGATGTGTTCGTATCGAACCTCCGCGGTCAAGCGCTGGTCGAGATGGGCGCCGATGCCGACACCCTGATGGCGCTCAACCCCCGCCTCGTCTACGCCCGAGGTGCCGGCTTCGGTTTCGTGGGCGATCTGGCAGGCGACCCCTGCCAGGACACGGTCGGGATGGCGTACTCGGGGTTCATGGACATGGTCTCCACAACCGACGAGCCCCACTATCCGCCTGGTGCACTCAGCGATGTTGCCACCGGCACCAATTTGGCTTCGGCCATCCTGGCCGGATTGGTCAAGCGGGGTATAAGCGGCGAGGGTTCGGTCGTCGGCACCTCTCAGGTGCAGACGATGATGTGGCTCCAGACCCTCGGCATCGGGTTCGCCGCCAACCTCAACAAGCGCATGGCTCGATTCGACCTCGAGAAGGCGGCAAGCCCACTGCTGAGCATCTACCCGACCTCCGACGGCTGGATCTCCATCGGCGCCGTCAGTGACGGCCAGTGGCGACTTGTGGCCGAGACGATGGAGATGGGTCACCTGCTGGACGACGAACGGTTCTCGACGCTCGGCCAGCTGATCGAGAACACGGCCGACGCCGTCCCGCTGCTGACCGACCGGTTCCGGGAAGAGTCGACCGGGCATTGGTGGGGGCTCTTCCGCAAGGCCGGGATCTGGGTCTCGCCCGTCAACCGCTACGACGAGCTCGCCACCGATCCACACGTCCTCGAGAACAACTACGTCGTGGGATATCCGGACGGATCGGTCGGTGTTCCCGTCCCCTTCGATGTCGACTCCTTCACCGGCATGCGAACCACGGCATCCGCCTACGGCGAAGACACCGACGCCGTTCTGACCCGACTGGGATACGACGAAACGTCGTTGGTCGATCTGCGAGCCACGGGCACCATCTGGTAGTCAGCGTCACGGCGTGTGCCCCGCCGACAGGCGCTGCGGCGCCGATCGTCGTAGCGTGTAGCGAGGACCGGCTCCGTCATCACGCGTGCGCCGATGAACACCAGTTGCAGGGGAGCATCATGACCACAGGCCAGAACAACGAGACCATCGTCATCAAGGGGGGCACCGTCATCGACGGGTCCGGAACGCCGGGCTATCGAGCGGACGTCGCCATCGTCGCAGGCAGGATCGCGGAGATCGGCGAGAACCTGACGGGCGACCGGGTGTTGGAGGCAGACGGTTGCGTCGTCGCCCCCGGCTTCATCGACATCCACACCCACTACGACGCGCAGGTCTTCTGGGATCCTGCCCTGACGCCATCGTGCTATCACGGCGTCACGACCGTGGTCGGAGGCAACTGTGGGTTCTCGCTGGCCCCCATCCGCAGCACCGACCACGCCCTGATGGCCAACACGATGGAGAAGGTCGAGGACATGAACCCGGCCACACTGCTCGAAGGTGTGCCGTGGGACTTCGAGACCTTCGGCGAGTACCTCCAGTCGGTCGAGCGGCATGGAACCGTCCTCAACTTCGGGGCCTACATCGGGCATACCGCCGTACGCCTCTACGCCATGGGTGACGAGGCCGTCGGCCGACCGGCCGAAGGGGCGGAGCTCGAAGTCATGGCCGAGATCATCCGAGACGCGATGGATGCCGGCGCCGTGGGTTTCGCCACCAGTTTCGCCGCCACCCACCTCGGTGCCGACGGCAACCCGATCCCGAGCCGGTACGCAGACCGGGCCGAGCTCGAGGCCTTGTTCCAGGCCGTGGCCAACACCGGGCGAGGCGTCATCGGCGTCAACGGCGGCGACAACCTCTCGCTTCGCGACAACTACACACTCCAGAAGCAG
>CALACD010000028.1 GCA_937890445.1 uncultured Acidimicrobiia bacterium
AGGACGTCGCAGCCTGAACTCAAATCCTCAATCCACAACTCTTGACAATTGCTCCAGACCGCAACATCACGGCCCCTATGTGACGCCGCAATTTCACGGCCGTGTTGACGCCACTGTTGCCGTCACAGAAGCGTTGAGTAGCGCTGGCAGCCGATGTCGAGATCTTCGGTGAACTCGCGAGCCGAATCGGTCTCCGTTGTGCGATTCTGTGGGATGCGCCAACTTGCAGTGATCGTGGCTGTCGGGTTGATCGCTGCGAGCTGCACCGCTTCGTCTTCGTCCACAAGCGACGGGGTCTCGACGACGCCTTCGGTAGCGACATCAACCAGCACCGCTCAATTCCCAACGATCGCAAGTCCGGCCGATCTCGATCTGGTCAGGCGTGAACTGTTGGAGATGGCAGAGGAGGACCAGGAAGCACGCTCCCACTCCGGCGAGACCGATGCCGCTCCCTGGCAGGATGAGAAGCGAACTGCTCGTTTGATGGAGATCATCGAACTCTACGGGTGGCCATCGCCTGGCTTGGTCGGTGACGAAGCGTCGTCTGCGGCTTGGCTGATTGCCCAACACTCCGACGCGGACCCCGAATTCCAGCAGCGAGTGCTTGAAATGCTGGAGGCCTCCGTTGAGGACTACCCGGGCAAGGCCGAGAACATCGCTCTCCTGACTGACCGGGTGGCGGCCAACACCAACCAACGTCAACGCTTCGGGTCCCAGATCGGTTGCCTGAACGGCGATCCCATCCCGCGACCAGACCTCGCAGACCCTGATCAGGTCGACCAACTCCGCACCGACGCTGGGCTCGAACCACTCCACGTCTACCTTGCCCGCTTCGACGAACACTGCACCGATCTTGCCCGCCTGCCCATCGACGCTGGCTGCCAACCAGTCAGTGGTGTGGAAGCGCTCTTCTCTCGCAATACCGCCGTTTTGGTCGGTGAGCTTCACGGAACTGTCGAGAGTCCGGCCTTCGTAGCAGCGCTCACCTGTACCGCAGTGAGCTACGGGTACGAGGTGAATGTCGGCCTCGAGATACCAGACGATGAAACCCAAGTGGTCGAGACTTTCCTCGCTTCCGACGGAGGTCCGCGAGCCCGAGCAGCGTTGCTGGCAGGCCAGTTCTGGGACACCGAGTTCCCGGACGGCCGCCAGAGCACAGCAATGCTCGACCTGCTCGACGACCTCCGCCAGCTCAAGTTGAACGGAGCGGAACTGAGCGTGGTGCTCCTCGACGCTGCAGGCGCAGCGGACCGTGACACAGCGATGGCGCAACGGCTTCTCGCAGCCATGGCCGCAACGCCGGAAGCCTTCGCGATCACCCTCACCGGGAATCTTCACAGCCGGAACGTTCGCGGCGTGAGCTTCGACGCCGACTACGAGCCAATGGGATTCCTCGTCTCTGAAGCACTCCCGGCAGGCGCAGTACTCACCGTGGATGTGCAGTATTCCGGTGGTTCCGCATGGACGTGTTCGGAGAACGGGACCTGTGGTCCGAACACCTTCGGAGGCAACATCCCGGGCCTCGATCCAGATGCTGCCCCCGCACCGGCAGTCGCAATTGATTCAGAAGGCAACGCAGACGGCCATGACGGGCACTACTACGTAGGGGAACTCTCACCAGCTGGCCCAGCGGCAGATCAGGCCGACTGATCCATTCGACATCTCGACGAAGAACCACGGCGAATGCCGAAACCCCGCCACCCGGTATCGGCCCCCGATTCCCAGCCAGCTGGCCATAGCGCCACATATCGGCACACAGAATCACGAGCGCCAGCCAAGATGAGGTGTGCGACAACGGCCCGACTGCAGTGCCCGATAATCACGGCGGGTGGATGGTGTTCAGAGCATCGTGACTATCTGCCGACCGAGTCATTGTGCGCACCGAGAAGAATGCGAGTCCTTCGCCTCCTGT
>CALACD010000029.1 GCA_937890445.1 uncultured Acidimicrobiia bacterium
CGGGTCACGCTGCTCTTCCAGGACGATGGGCTCCCCAAGATGCCCGACGCGTTCCGGCGCCTCGGTTTCCCCAACATCCAATTGATGCCCCATCGCAAGATCGTGCAGGTGGGTGATGTCGGAGCGTACTGCTACCAACAGGGGCTCATGAACTCGGCGCTTGCCGTCCGCCATGGCAACACCACCGTCATCAACATCAACGACTGCGAGCTGACGGCGCTCGACAGCAAGCTGATCCTCGACGATCTGGGGTCGGTCGACCTCACGCTCAATCAGTTCTCCCTGGCCGGTTACAACGGAAGCAATGACCCCGAGACCTGGTCGACTGCGTTCGCGGCCGGAGTGATCGAGAATCTGCTGACCGATCACGAACGACTCGGCGCTTCGGTCACCATTCCCTTCGCGTCGTTCATCTACTTCTGCCGACAGGACAACGCCTTCCTGAACAAGTACTGCAATCGGCCCTCCGATGTGGTCGACGCCGCGGCAACTCGCGGCATCGACGTGGCGGTGCTCACCAACGGCGAGACGTACCGTTTCGGGAGCGAGTGGGATTCCGATGCTGCGGTCAAGCACTGGAACGATGTCTTCGAACGAGTCGAAGATCTTCCCTGCGATCCGCTGGTACCCGTCGGCCTCGACACCATCGCCGAGGCCGTGGCCTCGCGTCGGCGACAGCTTCACGAGTTCTATCCATCGTTCGTGGTGGGGCTGGTTCCCTCCATCGTGTGTGAGATACCGGATCTCGGCGTCTGCGCCACGCTCGACCTCGCAGCCGGCACGATCGTGGAGACCACCGACACTCAGCCCGAGCTCCGCATCCACAGCGAAGCGCTGCACTTCGCCTTCGCGACGCCGTTCGGGCTGCAATCGATCGGGGTCGGGGCCCGCTACATCAACCTCCGGAACGACGCCAAGTGGCGCCGCTACCGCATGCTGCTCTCGCTCAACAATGCCGGCGTCGGACTACGACCGTCCAAACTCGCGAACCGCGAGTTCCTGACCACCAATGCTCCCCGGATCCGGGGAGCAGCCTCCCAGCTCAAGGAACAGCTGCGCCTGATCCGGTGAGACAGGTCCGGTGAGACAGGTCCGACCGGAGACCCCACGCTTGCGCATCCTGCTAGTGAGGGTCATCGACTGGAGTGACCGAATGGTGGATCTCCGTCGTCATGTCCTTGATCAAGCGGATCATCTCGGCGGCATCGACGTTGGTCTGATAATCGTGGATCGCCAGTTCGGCCGAGATCTGATCCGATCTGCGTGCTGCGATCAGCAGTATCGCCCCCTGCAATGCGGCGATACAAGAGAGAATCAAGTTGAGCAGGATGAAGGGATAGGGGTCGAATCCGACGCCTCGGTTCCCGGCCATCCACCCCGCAAGGAAGATGAGCGCGCCGAACACGAAAGCCCAGGATCCCATGCCGTTGCGCAGTCGGTCGGCCGATCGCTCCCCCAGGGTCAGTTCCGTGGTCGTACGCACCGCCGGATGACGTTGCTACAGGGTGCGGGCTCGCGTCAGCTTCCACTTGTCGAGATCCAGGTTGAGCTTCATCCCGACATCCTTCCAGGCTTCGACCAGCTCCCAGGCTTCGCGCAGCGGAGGTACGAGAAGCCAGCCGTCAGCCCGCCTTGAAGATTCAGCCACACATACATTACGGTACAGCTATGGATTTATATAGAATCGGTGTCATCGGGACAGGAAACGTCGGTCGGGCCCTGGCCTTCGGGTTGGGTGCAGCGGGCCACGAGGTGGTGGTTGGTGGTCGCGACCCGGGGCGGGCTGATCTCGCGTCTTGGGCTGAGGGGGCTGGAGTCGAGGTCGCCCACGTAGAGAAGGCGGTCGAGGGAGCCGAGTTGGCGATCCTGGCAACGGCCTGGGACGGCGCCGAGAACGCGCTGAGAATGGCCGAGGACGGGTTGGCGGGCAAGGTCTTGATCGACGCCACGAACCCGTTGAAGTTCACGACCCGCCTGGAGCTTGGCGTCGGGCATGTCGATTCCGGTGGGGAGCAGGTGCAACGCTGGGTACCAGAAGCGAGGGTCGTCAAGCTGTTCAACACGGTCGGATTCGAGTTGATGGATCGACCAGACCTGGTCGATGGGCCGGGCACGCTCTTCATGGCAGGAGACGATGACGAGGCCAAGGCCGTAGCCCGTTCCTTGGCTGCCGATCTCGGTTGGGGGGTTCATGACTGCGGGGAGTTGCGGGCAGCTCGGCTGACCGAACCCTTGGCCATGGTCTGGATCGAGCATGCGATGCGGTCGGGGTCACGGAGCCATGCCTTTCGACTGATCGGCACACCGGCATGAGATTTGCACTTCATCTCGCGAATCTGAGCGGAGGTGCGACTCCGCTCACTCGTGATCGGAGTTCTGCGGCGCCGTAGGCGGGCCTGATCAATGCTTGGGGCGGCGTTGCGGCGGTGGTCGTAGCGTTTGCACGCCAGTCGGCCGGCTCGATCCAGGGCCTGTCGCTTTCAGGCTGACTTCACTTCGAATTGTCTGCCGGCTGGTGTTCCGAACCGTGGTGCGGCTCGGAAGAGGCGCGAGCTCGATCGAACCCAAATCAGGCGTGCCCACATCGGTTCATC
>CALACD010000030.1 GCA_937890445.1 uncultured Acidimicrobiia bacterium
CGGTATCGCCGCCAACAAGGCATACACCGTTGCCGGCTTCGGAGGTATGCCCACGGCGGGATGGTGGAACGCTATCAAGGACGAGCCCTCTCTCGTCCACGGCATCACCCACACCCCGCGCCTCATCGTCTTCGGCGGCGGTGTCGGCATCTTCGCAGAAGGCGCCCTCGTCGGAACCATCGGCGTGTCGGGTGGATCGGCCGACGAGGACGCGGAAGTGGCGGCGGCCGGAGCCGCCGCCATCAGCTGAACGTCGTCGATTCTCGAGGGTTGCGCTCAGCCTCGAGCAGCCAACCAGGCCTCGAACTCAGGCCGACGTTCCTTGGCGATCGGGAACGTACCGATGCTGCTGTCACCCTCGGCCACGCGCTCCAGCGCCCACTCTTCCTCGAGTTCCTGGGCATAGGAGTCGTTGGCGATCTCCTCGGCCCACCGGGCCGGGATCACGACCGCTCCCTCGCCGTCACCGACGATGATGTCACCGGGGAAGACCGTCACGCCGGCGCACGAGATCGGAATCTGATGGTCGAGTGGCGTGTGGAGGCGACCGAGCGTCGCAGCGTGCGACGACTGGTGATAGATGGGGATGCCGATCGCAGCGACGGCCGGGGTGTCCCGAAGGGCGCCATCGGTGATGAAGCCGGCTCCACCCTGCTGCTTGAGCCGCATGGTGAAGATGTCGCCGATGGTTCCGGCATCGGGCTGGAACCCGGCCTCCACGATGAGGACGTCATCGACCGCAATGGATTCCACGGCCCGCCGCTGCGCGTTGGGTCCCGTGCTGCGCTTCTCGAACTCCTCGTTCTTGGGCACGTACCGAAGGGTGTGGGCGTAACCGAGCATGCGTTGGTTCGGGTTGAGCGGCTTGAGCCGGCTCAGGAACGAGTTCCGAGACCCACGTTGCTGCATCTGGCCGGCCAGCGTCGCCGTCGAGACCGCGTTGAACTTCATGCGCATGTCGTCGGTGAGTTCCACCGGTCGATGCTCGTTTTCAGCCATGACTTCCCCTTGCTTGGTTGATGAATTGGCGGGCGGCGACCATCAGGCCGTGACCCCGAAACTGATCTGCCCGTACGGGCCGTAGTCGGCCACGAACGTGTCGCCGGCCTCGACAGGATGCGCTCGGATGAACGAACCCGACAGCACGGTGTGCCCGGCCTGCATCTCGACCCCGAACTCGTGCAGCTTGCGGGCCAGCCATGCCACGGAGTTGACCGGGTTGCCCATGACGGCAGCTGCCGTGCCCGATTCCTCGATCTCGCCGTTCTTGTAGAGTGCACCGGCGACGTGACGAACATCGATGTCGGTCAGCTTCGATGGGCTTCCGCCCACCATGATGAAGCCGCAGGAGGCAGCATCGGCGATGCTGTCGACCACACCGGGTTTGCCGCGCTTGTTGAAGCGGGAGTCGACGACTTCGATGGCAGGCATCACGTAGTCGGTGGCGTTGATGACATCGACGGCGTTGACGTCGGGGCCGCCGAGGTTGGTCTTGAGCACGAAGACCAACTCGATCTCGACCATGGGACGATTCATCGTCGACATCGACACCTTGGTGCCCTCGTCGACGAACCAGTTGTCGAAGATGGTGCCGTAGTCAGGTTCGGTTGCCCCGGTCGTGGAGCGCATCGCTTTGGAGGTGAGACCCACCTTGTGGCCCTTGACCACACGGCCGGCCTTCACCTTGGCATCGGTCACCAGCTGGCCGATGGCGTACGCATCGGCGATGTCGGCCTTGTCATAGGTGAGCGTGATCGGCTCCATCCACTCACGAGTCTCCTCCGCCTTCACCAACGCCGCAGCGGCGTCCTTGCGTTGCTTGGCCGTCATGCCCATGTCGTTGTCCAATCTCGATGAAGGGTTGCACCAAACTAATGCTTGGTACAGGCTGTCGCCAGAATCGTTCGCACACCGATCGTAGGGAACCAGGAGCCAGATGAAACTCGGAGCAACGCTCGGGAACACGAACATGGGCACGGACTTCGGCGCGATCCGCGACGCCGTTCAGGCCCTCGAAGGTGCCGGATTCGACACCATCGCCACCAACGACCACGTGGTCGGAGGGCACCCCGACCGCGCAGGCGGGGAGAAGGTGCACACCTCCGAGACCGCAGTTCACGAGCCGATCGTGCTCTTGAGCTTCATCGGGGCGGTGACCACTCGTATCGAGCTGGTCACCGCCATTCTGCTGCTCCCTCAACGCCAGACGACGCTGGTGGCCAAACAGGCAGCCGAGCTGGACCTGTTGTCGGGGGGCCGTCTCCGTCTCGGCATCGGCGTGGGCCGCAACTGGATGGAGTACGAGGCCCTCAACGAAGACTTCACCAACCGGGGCAGACGAATGGAGGAGCAGATCGACGTCCTTCGACGCTATTGGACCCAGGAGTTGGTCACGTTCAAGGGCCAGTGGCACGACCTGGACCGGGTCGGCCTGAACCCGATGCCGATCCAACAGCCGATTCCGATCTGGATGGGCTCGTTCGTGGGTTCGATCAACGAGAACGTGATCAAGCGCATCGGCCGGATGGCGGACGGCTGGTTGCCCCAGTACCCACCGGACATGTTGGCGCCGGCGCTCGAGCGAGTGCGAGGGTATGCCCGCGACGCTGGCCGGAATCCCGACGACCTCGGCATCGAATGCGTCGTTCGAGCGACCCCTGATGATGACCCCCAGAAATGGATCGATCTGGCTGTGGCCTATCGAGACCTGGGCGCCACCCACCTTCGGGTCGGCACCGCCGGCGTCACGAAACCTCAGGAGCATCTCGATCTGATGCTGCGCTGGTACGAGACGATTCGCCCCGCCGTCTCGTGACTGCGCCTGGCATGCTGCCGGCAACGTGGGACGAAGGTACGGTCAGGCGTCGAGCGCTCGCCAGATCTTCTCGGGCGTGAGCGGCAGATCGAGATGCTCGACCCCGAACGGAGCGAGGGCATCGAGTACGGCGCTGTGCAGGGCGGGCGTGCCGACCACCGTGCCCGACTCACCAACACCCTTGACCCCCAACGGATTGAGGGGCGACGGCGTCTCCATCTCGAGAGTCTCGTACGAGAGCAGTTCTGCGGCCGAGGGGATGCCATAGTCGAGGAAACTGGCGGTGAGTGGCGTTCCGGTGTCGCTGTACACCATCTCCTCGTAGAGAGCAGCCCCGACCGCGAGGCCCAGGCCACCGTGCACCTGTCCTTCGGCCAGCGTGTGCTGCAGGATGGTTCCGGCGTCGTCGACGGTGACCAGCTTGCGAACCCGAACCCGGTAGGTCCCGGGGTCGATCTCGACGACGGCGACGCAGGCCCCGAAGGCGAAGGTTCCCGCTCCCCCGACTGGCTTGAACTTGTGTTCGACCGACAGGTCATCGCTGCGCGCACGCAGATCATCCCAACCAAGGGAGCGGGCGGGGGTTCCCACCACGTGGAACGCACCGATGGTGCGGTCGAACACGACGTCGTCGACGTTGGCCTCGAGTTCCTCAGCCGACAGTTGACGAGCGGCCTCGACCAGATCATTGGCTGCGCCGTAGGCAGCCGAACCACCGAGTTGAGCCGAACGGCTGCCGATGGTCCCGCCCCCGAAGGGTGAGAGGTCGGTGTCGCCGTGGAGAATGTCGACCAGGCCGGCGTCCACCCCCAACTGCTCGGCTGCAATGGCGGCGAAGGTGGTCTCGTGGCCCTGTCCGTGGGGCGAGGTCCCGACCACCACGGTGAAGCGACCGTCGGGACCGAAGACCGCAGTTGCGGTCTCGCCTTCCCCGCCGCCCGTGATCTCCACCGTGCAACTCACACCGATACCCATCAGGGTTTCGTCCCCGGCCCGGCGACGCTCGGCCTGCTCGGCCCTGAGTTCGTCGTACCCGGCGGCTGCGGTGGCACGCCGCAACGACTCGGCATAGTCACCACTGTCGTAGGTGCTCCCGATAGCGGTCGTATAGGGGAAGGCATCGACCGGCACCAGGTTCTGCATGCGCACCTCCACCGGATCGGCACCGATCTCCCGAGCAAACCGGTCGACGGCCCGCTCGATGTCACAGGCCGCCTCGGGTCGACCGGCACCCCGGAAGGCCACCGTTGGAGTAGTGGTCGTCACGACGGACGTGCCTCGCATGGAGGCCACCGGAATGGCATAGACGCCTGTCCCGGAGTTCCGGAGGTTGCCGGTGACGTTGGTACCCATCGCCGGGTAGGCGCCACTGTCCTGCAGCGCATCGACGCTGTAGGCCTTGATGGTGCCGTCACGATCACCCCCGATGCGAACCCGATGCGTCGAGGCCCGACCATGGCCCATCGCCACCCCGGCCTCGCTCCGGGTCTCGCACCAGCGGATGGGACGACCGATCTCTCGAGCGGCCCATGCCGCGACAACGTCCTCGGGGTAGCAGCCCCAGCCACCCTTGGCACCGAAGCCACCACCGACATCGGGGGCGATGGCCCGGACCGTTCCCGGGTCGAGACCGAGCAGCGTCTCTATCACGTACTTGGCACCCGCTGGACGCTGCGAACACACCCACGCGGTACACCGACCATCGTTTCCCCATGCCACCGCACCGGCCAGGGGTTCGATGGGCGAAGGTGCCAGCCGTGGGTGCCGAAGATCGAACTCGACGACGACATCGCATCCTGCCCATACGTGATCGGGGACCGGCTCCTGCTCCCACTCGAAGGAGACGTTGGTGCCGGCATGCTCGTGGAGGATCACGTCACCTCGCCTGCTGGCCACGATGTCGATCAAGGGCTCCAACGGCTCGTAATCGACGACCACCAACTCGGCGGCATCCGCAGCCAGCGCCCGGCTCTCGGCCAACACGATGGCAATGGGTTCGCCCACGAACCGTACGACGTCCACCGCCAGGAGCGAACGCCACATGTCGCGGTTCATGCTCGGGAGCCGTGGCGGCAAGGGCCAGCCGTCGACCTCGGGACCGGTGAACACCGCAACCACCCCGGGGGCAGCAACGGCTTCGGAGACGTCGACCGAGCGCAACCGAGCGTGTGCCTCGATGGAACGCACGAAGTGGGCGTGGACGGCGTCCCCCAGTTCGGGGGTTCGGAGGCCATCGATGAAGGTGCCGTGCCCCAACAGCAGCGGCCGGTCTTCGCGGCGTCCGTGGAAGACGTGCCCACCGTCGCTCATCGTCGATCAGCCCTCGACATAGGCGGTGAAGACGCAGGAGATCTTGACCTTTCCGCCACCCGGGATCTGCAGGTTGTGGCGCGACGGTCGCGACGCCGGATCGGGGAAGCGCTCGACCCACGGCCCGTTGAGGGCAGCTCGAGATTCGGCCGCATCGACCACGAAGAAGGTGACCTTGGCCATGTCGTCCCAGGTTGCCCCGGCAACCTCGAGCATGTTGCCCATGTGGAGGAAGAGGTTGTCGATCTGCTCCTCGATGGTGTCGGGGACGTCGCGAACTCCGTCGTTGAAGGGGGCGATGATGCTGGACTCGATCAACGGTCCGATACGGGTCGCGGCCGGAATCGGATTCTCGTGAGCAAAGCTGTCGATCTCGATGGAAATACGGGTCATGGGCGTGCCTTTCGTGCAGTGAGTTCGGTGCAGTGGGTTCGGTGCAGTGGAGTTCAGGACGTGGCCGAGCGTGAGGCGGCAAGATCGGATCGGAGTGCAGCGGTGACGGGACCGAAGTCATAACCCACGGTCAGCATGCGGAAGCCCTGGTCATGACGCTTTCCTGCCAACTCGGGCGAGCAATGGATCCCCGGCTTCACGTCGTGGGCCGCGCAGCCCGCCACGATGGTCTCGAGCGCTTCGACGAACTTGGAGTCGGCATTGTCCATGCCGGGAGGAAGGCCAAGGGTCAGCGACAGATCGGCCGGACCGACATAGATGGTGTCGACCCCCGGCACCGAGAGGATGTCGTCGAGGTTCTCGACCGCGGTGGCAGTTTCGATCATGGGTATCACCTGGACCTCGGTGTGTGCCTGGCCGAAGTAGTCCCCACCGTGCAGCGTGCCGGCACCGACTGGTCCCATGCTCCTCGATCCCCCGGCCGGGGCATAGCGGCAGGCCTCGACGGCCCGCTCGGCCTCGGCCCGGGAGTTGATCATGGGGAAGATGATGCCGAGCGCCCCGGCGTCGAGCAATCGACCGACGATGCCGGGCTCGTTGGCCGGCGTGCGAGCGATCGGTGTGACGGTACTGCGAACGGTGGTGTGGAGCTGGGCCAGGACCTCACCGAAACCCTGGATGCCGTGTTGCATGTCGACGCAGAGATAGTCGTACCCGAGGTTCACTGCGGCAGCCGCGACAAGTGGCTCTCGCAGCATCATCCAGGCGCCCAGTGTTGTCTCGCCCGCTGCCAGCTTGGCTGCGAAATGGTTGGTCGTGGTCATGGGAAGCTCCGTTGCTGTTGGGACGACTGGTTACTGGTGGGACGACTGGACGGGATGGTCGTGAGAACTCGCAGGGCGATCGAGGATGGTGACGGTTCCCCGTGTGCCGTCGACGGCCACCACCATTCCCGAAACCAGGTCGGTGGTGCCGGTGCGGGTACCGACGACGGCCGGCAACTCGAACTCCCGGGCCACGATGGCGCAGTGGCTGAGCACGCCGCCGGTGTCGGCAACGACACCACCGACGATGGAGAACAACGGCACCCACGGTGGCAACGTCATCTCGCACACCATGATGTCGCCGTCCTCGAGCAGGCTGGCCTCGGCCAGGCTGCGAACGACCCTGACCGTCCCCGTCACCTGTCCGGCCGATCCGGCCACGCCCTTGATCACATCGGGGTCGGCCGGGGAGTCGTCGGGTGGTGTCACCCCGAGCAGGCGGACCGACAGCGCATCTCGGAACGGGTCCTCGGCCGGCGGCAGCGGGGTTCCCAGCGTGGCCGGCGGCGTGATGGTGGCCCAGGCCGCGTGTTCGGCGCGCCGCCGATCGGCCACCTCGGCGTGATTCGTCGCGTCGGCCAGTGCCTCGATCAACTCGGCCTCGGTGAGGAAGTTCACGTCGGAGGCGTCGTTCAGCGCGCCCATCGCCACCAGGCGGGCACCGAGATGGAGGACGAAGCGCCGGAACACCGCGATGCCCATCTGATCGATCCAGAACGCATGGTCCTCGGTCAGCGGGTTGCTGAACCGGGCGGCCTCGTAGCGTCGATCGAACCGGGCGAGGAGTTCCGGATCCTCGATCCGGGATCGAGCTGCGGCCAGCAGTCGCTCCCGGGTGGCCAACGCCCGTTCGAAGAGCAGACCCGGGTCGGCGTCATCCGCCATACGGACATAGCTGCCGAGCGCACCGAGTGGAATCGAAGGGTCCTCGCGCCAGGTCACGTCGCCGAGGTCGTAGACGGCGTCACTTCGCCAGCCGAATTCGTCGAGGTAGGCGTGGAGCTCCGAAAGGAACGAACGACCCGATGCGCTGGCCTCGAGAGCCTCGACGAGCTGCTCGGGCCGTGTGTTGTCGAAGAAGTCGACCAGGTCGGGCTGGGCCCGCACGATCCGGCTGAGGCGCCACAACCCCCGACTGGAGGCCAGAGAACGCGTCTCCCATCCCTGCAGGCACTGATAGGCCTCGGTGGGATCGTCGGGTTCGACGATCTCGTCGTAGAGATCGCAGAATGCAGCCGAGGAGACGAGGACGAAGTTGATGTGGCCGTGCACGTGCCACAGGAACCGCATGTGGTCCTTCATCTCTGCCAGCTTGTCGATCAGTTCTTCGTTGCCGAGTAGGTCGTAGTCGGTCTGACGTTCGGCGATGTTCTTGGCCTTGATGATCGGTTGCCACTCGGTCTCCCAACGGGGACCAACGGAAGGGACCCGCTCTTCGAGCGTTCGGAGATACCGAAGTTGGCGTTCGGCCAGCTCGTCCTCGTCGGTGAGCGGATGAAACGAGGAGTAGAGGTAGTAGTTGACGTGCTGATTCGAGACCGCCAACGGCGAGTCGTACATGGCCTGGGCGGAGGTGAAGCCCTCGGCCAGAGGTCGCGTGACCAGGTCGGCCGACAACGGGGTGATCGGCCGTGGCGCGTGCATCTTGTCGAAGGCCCAGAATCCCTCGATCTCGTCTGGAGCCGGGAACTTGTCCAGACTCACCTCACTCGCCACCACGACCTCCCAGTCGGTGTCTTCCGATCAGCTCCAGAGATGGCCCGAGGCGATCTTGGCTCCTTCGGCCAACGCCTCGAACTTGGGCCACACGACGGTCGGGTGGACCTCGGGGGCATACGACGCCCGGGACGAGAACCCGCAGTCGGCTCCGGCGATCACGTTCTCGCGCCCGACCAGGTTGGCGTAGCGCTCGATGTACTCGGCGATGAGCTGCGGATGTTCGACGTAGTTGTTGGCGTGACCGAGCAGACCCGGGATCAGGATCTTCCCTTCGGGCAGCTTGATGTCTTCCCAGATGCGCCACTCGTGCTGATGCCGCGGGTTGGCCACCTCGAACGAATGGGCTTGGGCATTGATCCGCAGGAAGAACGGGGCGACATAGCTGAGATCGACGTCGGTGAGGCGAGGACCGTGATTCAAGCCATAGCAGGTGTGGTGACGGATCTTGTCGACCGGGATGTCCCGCAGTGCGTGGTTGAGGGTGTCGATGGTCTCGTTCGCTTCGCGCTCACGATCCTCGACCGTTCGGGCCGGGTCGCCCGGGATGTCGATCAGACCGGGGTCGTCGATCTGGAGGATGAACCCGGCGTCGACGATGGCCAGGTACTCCTCGCGCATGGCGTTGGCCACGGCCTCGAGGTAGTCGTCGCGATCGCTGTAGAACTCGTTTCGGCCGTAGCCACCGGGCGTGGTCGCCGGCATGAACACGTCACTGATCACGGCACCCTTGGCCTCGGCGGCGGCGACTGCGGCCTTGAGGTTGTCGATGTCGGTCTGCAGAGCGGCCTGCCCGGCGTAGGTGATGGGTCCCGTGCACTTGATGCGCTTCAACGGAGCAACGGTGGCCGAGTACTTCTTCAGGTAGATGTCGTAGTACTCGGGGAACATGTCGTACTCGGCCTGCCACGTGGGGGCCATGCCGCCGACCTTCTCGTCGTCGATGTCGAAGCCGGCCAGGCGGTCCTTGACATAGTCGATGAAGCTGGTCTTGGACATCTCGCCGTCGGTGACGATGTCGATGCCGCAGTCGACCTGTTGCTGGACCCGCTCGACGACGGCGTCGGCGATCTGCTGGGCCAGCAACGCCGCATCGTACGGCCGCCCGTTCTCCTTCTCCTTGAGCGTGTCGAGAAGCTCGTGTGGTCGCCCGAGGCTTCCGACGTGCGTCGTGAGAATGCGGTCCGTGCTCTGCTTCATTGCGTGCCTCCAGGGCGATATCGACGTGCTCGTTGTCGAGCTCCGGTACGGAATTCCGACCGTGGGGGATCTCCGCAGCACGCAGATCCTCGTTCACAGCCTCCCATTGCGGAACTCGGCAGCTCCGGAACAAACGCTCGCTTTGTCCCCGGCGGGATCTTACACAGACCCGGGAGATCTGACGAACGACACCCACCTGGGAGAGCGCGTGCCGGCCGGCGTAGCGCTCAGGCCCTGTCGTCGGCCCTGTCGTCGGCCCTGTCGTCACGCAGGCGCGATCGAGCTCGATCCAACAGCTCGGCGTCGACGCCGACGGCGAGCAGGTACGCGTGAGCACCGCCCCATTCGGTGTCGAGTCGGTCGAGCATCGCTCGTGCTCCGGCCGCGGATGGCGGATGGAGGGCATAGGCCGGCGCCTCTGCGGGTACGCTGCGGCCGGAAGCTTCGAGGTTGCGCATCATCGTCTCGAAGATCGGCGTCGATCGGTCGTAGTCGGCGACGACGTCCTCGTTGCTGACCCCGACCAGCGACAACGTCAGCGCGATGACGAAACCGGTCCGATCCTTGCCGGTGTGGCAGTGCACCAGGGTGGCGCCGTCGGTCGTGACGAGTTGTTCGAGCACCAGACCCACCACAGGGCCCGCTCGATCGAGTAGCCCGGGAAGGAAGCCATCGCGACTCGACCCCTCCTCGTCGACGGGAGGGCCGGCCAGGGCGAAGAAGTCGATCCCCACACCTCGGCCGTCATCGCCGAGTGGGCCCGAGGCCCCCCACCGGGAACCTCGCAGATCGACGACTCGCCGCACGCCGAGTTCGCTCACCGCACGGTCCACGTCCCGGGAGGTCATCAACTGCGGCGTCTCCGATCGATACAGCACTCCACCGCGAACCACGGCTCCATCGACGGTGGCCACGCCACCGACGTCTCGAGCATTCACCAAACCGTCGAAACCAAGATCGATCATCGCAGGCAGTGTTACCGCTGCGAACGCCACCCGCACCCCACACCGGCCGTCGGGGCTTGCACCGGGGGGATTCGACGGCCCGCCGACCGGAGTGCAGGATGCAATCATGAGCATCGAGGTCCAAGCTGCCATCTTCCGCGCACCGAACGAACCGATGGCCATCGAGACCATCACGGTCGACGAGCCACTGCCCAACGAGGTCCGGATCCGGACGGTGGCGAGCGGTGTGTGCCACAGCGACCTCCACGTGTACGAGGGCATCGTCAACGCCGGCCGTCCACCCCTGGTATTGGGTCACGAGGGTGCCGGCATCGTCGAATCGGTGGGTTCCGACGTCGACTACGTAGCGGTCGGCGATCACGTCGTCACTTGCCTGTCGGGTTTCTGCGGACGCTGTGAGCAGTGCCTGGGAGGATTTCCGAACCTGTGCGTTGCCAATCCCACGGCCCGAGCGCGCTCGGCGCCGTCCCGACTGGCATTGGGCGAGGACAAGATCCGGGCCATGATCAACATCGGCGCCTTCGCCGAGATGATGCTGGTTCACGAGAACTCGGTGGTGAAGATCGATCCCGACATCCCTCTCGATGTCGCTTGCCTGGTCGGCTGCGGGGTCCTCACCGGCGTCGGAGCCGCCATTCGCACCGCAGCGGTCACTCCCGGACAGACCGTCGCCGTCTTCGGATGCGGCGGCGTCGGCCTGTCGGTCATCCAGGGGGCCGTGATTGCCGGCGCCAGTCGGGTCATTGCCGTCGATCGGATCGCATCCAAACTGGAACTGGCCCGTCGCCTGGGAGCGACCGACGTGGTCGACGCCGGCTCGATCGACGATCCGGCCGACGCGATCCGGGAGCTCACCGGCGGACGAGGCGTCGATCACGCGTTCGAGGCGGTCGGTGTTCCCGACCTGGTGACACAGGCCACTCGCTCGCTGGCCATCCGCGGCACCTGCACCATCGTGGGTGTGTTCCCCGATGGCGCCGTGCTCGAAATCCCCTTCTCGGCCATTCGTCCTGAGTGCAAGGTCCAGACCTGTCGGATGGGATCCAATCAGTACCGCACCGACATCCCCCGCTATCTCGACTTCAATCGCCAGGGCCGACTGCATCTCGACGACATGATCTCGGATCGCCCCGGGCTCGATGGCGTGAACGACGCCTTCGCCGCACTCCAGGTGGGCGAAGGGGCCAGGACCGTCCTGACCTTCCCGGTCTGAGGAGGCCGATCCGTCGCCATGACCACCGATCCGCCTCCCGTCGATCCTCTGCTCGCCCGTCCCTCCTTCGATCCCGCGGTGTTGGCGGACCACGGCTTTCCGACCATCTCCTACGACGCACTCGTCATCGGCGAGACCTTTCGATCCGACGACCGCCTCATCCGACCTCAGGACATCGAGGCCTACGCATTCGCTGTCGAGGACCACGACCCGTGGTTCTTCGGTCCGAGCCCCTTCGGCGGCCCGATCGCCCATCCGACGCTCCTGGCCAACCAGGCCCTGTTCCTACGTCACTCCCGCTATGTCGTACCGGCCGGCCTCCATGCTCGGATGCGGTTCGAGTTCCTGGCCCCCATCCCGCTTGGAACGCGCGCTCGGACAACCGGGGTGCTCATCGACACCTACATGCGCCGGGACAAGCCCTACATGGTCACCGGTTTCGAGACGGCCGACGAGGCAGGAACGGCCTTGGTTCGTGGTTCGTTCGTTCAGATGCTCTTCCGGGAGGAGACGGCACCGGCTGCAGGCAGCGCGGCGCCGGTCGAGCCCGAGGCGCCGGTGTTCGACCCCGCGACACGGTCCTGCCAGGGCCGCCACACCATCATCGCTGGTGGACGGGAACTCGCCTCGGTGAGCCGGCTCCTCGAGCAACGACAGATCGACGTCTACTCCGGCGTCCGACCCGGATCGATCCACACCGACCCCAGCTGGGCCCGGGCAAAGGGCTTTCCCACCACCATTGCGCAGGGAATGATGAGCACGGCCTACGTGTCGGCGATGATGACCGATGCGTTCGGGGCGGGGTTCATCGTGGGCGGAACGATGGATGTGCGATTCCTGCGCCCCGTGTTCGAGGGGCGGAGGCTCACCACCAGCGGTCACGTCATGGGTTTCGTCCAGAACGATGACGGGCTCCAGGCCCACGTCGAGGTGGCCGTCCACGACGACCAGGGTGCCCGCACACTGGCCGGAACCGCCACGGCTCGAGTCACCCCGACCGAAACCTGACTGCAATCAGCTTCGGTTGTGCCCACCACGGAGCCGGTCTATGTGACGTCCGTCACATAGGGGAGACCGGCGCGCACGCGCCGGCACAAGCTCGGACACCGTCCGAAGCAAAGGGGAACACCACGTGTTGAAGAAACTCATCGCGCTACTCATGGCGCTCGGGCTGTTCGGCGCGGCATGCGCCAACGGTTCGGACAGCGCCGGGGGCAGCGACGACGCCACCACCGACGACAGTGCGGAGACCGAGACGACGGAGGCGACCGACGACAGCGCCACCGAAGAC
>CALACD010000031.1 GCA_937890445.1 uncultured Acidimicrobiia bacterium
GTTGGCGTCCACGTGGAGGTCGAGATCGGGATGCCGATCCACGATGGCTTCGATCGGCCCGACGTCGTGCCCGGGCTGGATCTTCACCTTGATGCGACCGAACCCGGTGGCGACCAGGGAATCGACTCGGTCCGACAGCTCCGCTACGGGCATCAGGCCCACGGCGGCTCCGGCCGGAACGGTGGGGCAGGCCACGCCGAGCGAGGCGGCGAGGCTGCGACCGTCGCGTCGGAGCATCAGGTCGGTGTGGGCCATCTCCCGCCCGGCGGCCGCCATGGGCCCGACGTCGTTGGTGTTGCCCGTGGTGAGCTGTTCGAAGGCGCCGTCGGACCACTCGGCGGTGTAGGTCGGTCGATTCAGGGCCGAGCATTCGCCCCATCCGTGACAGCCGTCGTCGTCCTCGACCCGGATGATCACCAATTGGCGATGCGATTCGGGCGCTCGGTCATGACTGGCGCCCAACGACTCGATCGTCGGCAGGGACAGCAGCCGAACGTCGGTGGACACGTGCATGCCCCAACGCTAGTCATCGTCGGTCGTCATCGTCGGCCAGGCGACGGCTGTTGCCCGCCCAGACGTTGTTCTGGCGTCGTCGGCCGCCGTTGGCGGCGGCTGACACCGCCAAAAGGGTCTGGATCGCGCTGGTGGGATCGCGCTGGTGGGGGGTATAGTCCACGGTGCGCCGGTACGAGCTATCGGAGCACCAGAACTTCAGCGAAGTCCGGTGAGATTCCGGCACTGTCCCGCAACTGTGATGCCTCGAACGAGGACAAGTCAGGTCGCCTGGAGGGCTGGTCCCAAACGTGTCCTCGGAGGAAGGACCAGTTGGAAGCGGACACGCCGCCTCGAACCCGAGCCTCCGAACCCAAAGGAGCCTCGAGTGAAACGAACCCAGCCATCCAACCGCATACGCCCTCTGCTGGCCGTGTTCTCGCTGTTCGTGCTGCTCACCGCAGCGTGCGGCAGTGACGCCTCGGCGGGATCGGACACCGACGAAGCGAAGGTGTCGAGCACGGCCGATGCTGCGTCGACCGATGATGCCGCGTCGACCGATGATGCCGCGTCGACCGATGATGCCGCGACGACTGCTACGACGACCGACGCGGCCCCGAGCCGCATCGTGTCGTTGTCGGCGACGTCGACCGAGATCCTGTTCGCGATCGGGGCCGGCGACCAGGTTGTTGCTGTTGATTCGTTGTCCAACTATCCCCCGGAGGCACCATTGTTGGCCGACCTGTCGGCGTTCGAGCCGAGCCTGGAAGC
Organism: uncultured Acidimicrobiia bacterium; assembly: GCA_937890445.1. Lineage (GTDB taxonomy): Bacteria > Actinomycetota > Acidimicrobiia > Acidimicrobiales > SZUA-35 > JAHECQ01. Next base: position 1,264 of record CALACD010000031.1, read on the forward strand.
CATCGCAGCCCAGGAACCGGATCTCGTCGTGATGTCCTATGATCCGGGCGAGATCGTGGCCGGTCTGGAAGCCCTGGGTATTCCGGTCGTGCTGCACGGCACGGCGACATCGTTGGACGACGCCTACGCCCAGATCGCCGATCTCGGCGTGGAGACCGGGCAGGTGGACGGCGCGGCCGAGGTGGTCGCCCAGATGCGGGCCGACATCGACGAGATCGTTGCCGCCATGCCCGAGCGGGACACGGCACTGCGGATCTACCACGAGGTCGATGACACCTTCTACAGCGCCAGCAGCAACAGCTTCACCGGTGAGCTCTACACGCTGCTCGGTCTGGAGAACATCGCCGACGGGGCCGACGTCGACGGCTTCGGCTATCCCCAACTGTCCGTCGAGTACGTGATCGAGACCGACCCTCAGCTGATCATCATCACCGATGAGGTCGGCTACGGCGTCGACGATGTCGTGGCTCGCCCTGGCTGGGAGGTCATCTCCGCGGTCCAGAACGGCAACATCGTCCAGGTCGATGCCGATATCGCATCCCGCTGGGGCCCCCGCCTCGTCGACTACCTGCGGGTCGTGAGCGACGCAGTAGCGGCGGAGACGGTGAGCGGATGACCTCGTCGGGCGTGCCTCTACGCCCGCTCCGTCGACCGTTGCCCGTGCCCGGTGAACGTGCAGTCGGCGACGGTTCGACATCGGCAGAATCGCCGGCGGCGACCGCAACGGCGACCGCCTTTCTCCTTCCGCTGCCCGCCCTGACGCTGAGTTTGGCGATCGTGGGGCTGGCGGCCCTGATCGGGGTGTTGATCGGACCGGCCGAGATCTCGGCCCGTGCCGTCATCGCCGATCTGTTGGACCATCTGCCGTTGATCTCGATCGACTCGGGTCTGGATCAACGTCAGTCGGTGATCCTGTGGCAGTGGCGGATCCCAAGAGTCGTTCTGGGCGGCTTGGTCGGCTCTGCGTTGGCAATGGCGGGTGCCGGCTATCAGGGCGTGTTCCGGAATCCCTTGGCCGCTCCCTTCCTGCTCGGCGTGGCGGCCGGCGCCGGGTTGGGGGCCACGATCGCCATCGCGTTCGATCTGCGGGTCGGGTTCGGTCCCATCGACACGATCGCGTTGTTCGCCTTCTGCGGGGCCTTGGGTGCGGTTGCTGTCTCGTCCTCGATCGGTCGGGCTGCCGGTCACTCCTCTGCCGTTCTGTTGTTGGCCGGGGTCGCCGTTGCCTCGTTCCTCACGGCGATACAGACCTTCCTGATGCAGCGCCGATCCGACACCCTACGGGAGGTCTACGCCTGGGTGTTCGGCCGGCTGTCGACGTCGGGCTGGGGCGACATTGCACTGCTCGCCCCGTACGTGGCCGTGTGTGGCCTGGTGCTGATGATGCATCGCCGCCACCTCGACGTGTTGCGTCTCGGTGAAGATGAAGCCGAGGTCCTTGGAGTCGATACACGTCGGGTCCGCTGGGTGGTGCTGGTCGCTGCGTCGCTGCTCACGGCGGCCGCCGTTGCGGTCAGTGGCATCATCGCCTTCGTGGGACTCGTCGTCCCCCATGTGGTCCGGCTCCTGGTCGGATCGAGCTATCGGGTCGTCGTACCCCTGTCCGGCCTGCTCGGTGCCGGATTCCTGATGCTCTCGGATGTGGCCGCTCGCTCGGTGGTCAGTCCTGGTGAGCTGCCGATCGGAGTGGTGACCGCGTTCATCGGTGCCCCCTTCTTCGTCGTCGTCCTGTGGACGAGCCGGAAGCACCTCGCATGACCGCTGTCACGTTGCACGGAGTCTCGGCCCGCTGGGGTCGGGAGACGGTCCTGCAGGATCTCGACCTCGTGGTCC
>CALACD010000032.1 GCA_937890445.1 uncultured Acidimicrobiia bacterium
TCGAACATGCAACGCTCCGGGCCGAACTGCTGGATGATCCAGTTGATGTGGTCACCCCAGCGTTCGACCACCTGGTCCGACGATGGTCGGTGCGCCATCTTGTTCCATCCGTCGCCGTACAGGGACATCCCAATGCCCCCGAGCTTCATGTAGACCTGTGGATGCCCGGCAAGGGCCTCGATCGGTGCTCGGGTCATCTCGAGGACTTCGGATCGTCGACCCTTGTAGCGGCCGATGGCCAACGGGCCTCCGAGATGGTCGATGATCACCGTCGTCTCCGGATGTGCCTGTACCAGATCAACCACTTCCCCCAACTGGGGAGCGTAGGTCCAGGCATCGAAACTGAGACCCATGCGCCCGAGCGTGGCGAATCCTCGACGGAACGACGGATCGCTCATCAGTCCTTCCGGTGGATTGGTGTGTCCATTGTGGATCGCAGGATCCGCGTCGTGCGTGGTTGCGTGTCGGATCCCGCGAAAACGTCCCCGACCCGCCTCGACGTGCGCCTCGAGCACCTCGCCGACGGATTCCCCCATCGCGAGGTCGGCGAAACTCACGATCCCGGCGATCGTGGCCCCGTCACTACGCTCGCTGCGTTCGGCGGCTTCGACGATGAACTCGGTCTCACCGACCGGACGCAGATGGAGGGGCCCTTCGGTCCGGTACTCGGCCTCGCAGTCGACGAACACGGTGCTGACAACGTTGTGACCACTTCCCGTGTCGGCGTGCAGCTGTTCGAGGAGGTAGGGATTCGTGTCGTGATGCCAGTAGTGGTGGTGCGGATCGCAGATGGGAAGGGTGGGGTCGATGATCTCTTCGGCAGCCATGGTCGAGGACGCTAGCCACGTGGTTGCGAGGCGTCGAGAACGATCGGCCGACGATACGGTGCAAACATGCTGAACCTGGTTCTCCCGAAGGGCTCGCTCGAGAAGTCGACGCTGGCGTTGTTCGAAGACGCGGACCTCACGGTCAAGCGAAGCTCCGAGGTCGACTACAAGGCGACGATCAACGATCCCCGCGTCGAATCGGTGCGTATCCTGCGGCCCCAGGAGATCCCGATCTACGTATCGGAGGGGCGATTCGATCTCGGTATCACCGGTCGAGACTGGGTCGAGGAGACCTCGAGTGATGTGGTGTCGCTCGGCGAGTTGCAGTATTCGAAGGCCACCTCGCTTCCGGTCCGCATCGTTGTGGCGGTGGCGGCCGATTCGCCCATCGAGTCCATTCGCGATCTGGCCGACGGCGTCCGCGTATCCACCGAGTACCCCGAGTTGACCCGTCGGTTCTTCGCCGAGGCCGGCATCGATGCCGACATCCGCCTCTCCTACGGCGCGACCGAGGCCAAGGTCCCCGACATCGTCGACGTCGCCGTCGATCTGACCGAAACGGGGCGAGCCATCAAGGCCGCTGGACTCCGCATCATCGACACCATCATGACGAGCTACACCGAGTTCGTCGCCAATCCGACCTCCTTCGAGGACCCCGACAAGCGGCACGCCATGGAGCAGCTCCTGACACTCCTGCAGGGTTCACTCGAGGCTCGCACGAAGGTTCTGGTGAAACTCAACGTCGAGAATCCCTCGGCCCTCGATGACGTCATTGCCCTGTTGCCTTCGATGAAGGCGCCGACCGTCAACGAACTCCATGGCGACGCCGGGTTCGCCATCGAGACGGTGGTGTCCAAGAGCGACATCAATGTGCTCATCCCGGCGCTAAAGGATGCCGGTGCCAGCGACATTCTCGAAGTAGCGCTGTCCAAGATCGTCCACTGAGCTGTCGGATGTCCTCGGCTCCGCTCCTGCAGACACTCGTGTCCGGCACCGTCGCCCGGTACGACTCCGAGGCCGGTCTTGGCGAGGTCGCCGACGCCGAGGGGCGGCGCTGGCCATTCCACTGCACCGCGATCTCCGATGGTTCTCGTGAGATCGACCCGGCGACGGCGGTAGCCTTCGCCATCGCACCTGGAGGCCCCGGGCAGTGGGAAGCCAGACCGGTCATACCGCTCTGAACTGGTGATACTGCGCTGCTACTTCGGACCGCAGCGCGGCCGTTGGTCGGCGGCAACCGTCAAGTCGACGGTGATTCTGCCGATGGGGCGGTGTGTCGATTCCCGACCATCCACGCAGCGCGCTCGCGTCTCACCAGGACGAGATGTCCCGCGATGCCCAACCGTGGATCGGTCGCGCTCCGTTGGCGGTCGTGGTCGTCGTGCTCGGGATTGCTCTGTCGATCTTCGCGTGGCGTGGTCTCCGTTCGGTGGAGAGCACCGAGGCCGACATTGCCTACGAACGCCTCCTGCTGGCCCAGAGTTCGGAGTTGCGGAGCGAGATCCAGGGCTATCTGGATGCCATGGACGGGTTGGGAGCGGCCCTGGCAGGATCGTCGGACACGCCGTCGATCCGGGGCTTCGAGAACCAGGTGAGCGGATTTGCTCCTCTCGTCGACCGGCAGGCGCTCAGCGGGGTCGCGCTCGTCGAGATCGTGGCGACCGACAGTGATGAACAGGCCATGTTGGGGCGAGAGCGGCTGTACGAGAACACGAGCTTCCTCGATCAGTACCAGGGAGAATCGTCGAGGCGACCGAACGCGATCCTGACCCGGTTGGTCGGCGTTGACGGTACGGCTGGGCTGTTGGGTCGGGACCTGTCGGGCAACCCTGACGTCAAGGAGCTGATGATCACCTCTGCGTACTCCGATCGGACCGTCGTGGCCACCTCGGACGTAGCGGCATCGGTGTTCGAACAGATCGGCGCCGAGCCCGGTGACCCCGATCGTCCCGGGGTGATCTTGGTCGCCCCGCTCCGAGAGCGTGTCGCAGGGTCCGAGGAGGATGAGCGGGTCGTGGCCCTGCTGATCGGTCGCCTGTATCTGGATCAAGTCTTCGCCGACATGGATTCCATCGATGCCGAGCACACGGTTGCGATCGAGTTGTCGGCCGATCAGGTCACGCTCGCGAGTACGGTTCCGGTCGAATTCCAAGACGAACCCTTCGGCCAGCCCGTGGTCTTCACCGAGGGGGACGTGACCTGGACCATCCAAGGGTTCGCCATGGGCCGCAACGTGGACCACCGGGGTTCCTGGGTCGCTCTGATCACCGGATTCGTGCTGGCGATCACGGGCGGTCTCTTCTCCACCTCGGCCCGACGTCATGCGATCACGCTGGGCCGTTTGGAACGCAGCGAGTTCGACGCCCGCCACGATGCCTTGACCGGCCTGTACAACCGGGCTGGCCTCACCCATGAGCTCGACGCCCGATTGGCTGACCGCCGGGAGCCGGACACGCTGGTCGCCGTCCTGTTCCTCGACCTCGACCGGCTCAAGGTCGTGAACGACTCGATTGGTCACAGCGCGGGGGATGAGGTGTTGGTTCACGTCGCCCGGAGGCTCGAGTCGATCACTCGGGCCGACGACATCGTCGGGCGATTCGGTGGCGACGAGTTCGTGATGGTGGCGTCGGGCTTGTCGTCGGTTGCCGACGTCGAAGCAGTCGCAGATCGGATCTTCGAGGCCTTTCGCCAACCCGCCGTTCTCAGCGAC
>CALACD010000033.1 GCA_937890445.1 uncultured Acidimicrobiia bacterium
GTCGCCGAAGCTGGCCGTGATGTCGGGGAAGGCCACGAAGAGGATCGTCGTGTCCAGGTAGGTCGCCAGCGCGGCAAGCCCGGCAATGCCGAGCGTTCGCCGACCGTGGGAAGCATCGTCACCAGCCGTAACGGTCTGCACCGATTGATCGGTCATACTCCGATGCTCGACGGCTCTCGGCCGTCGGCCTGGGTGGTGCTGGTGGTGGCCAGTCCGGTTTCGTCGGCCAAGTGTTTCTTGACCTCGTCAAGGTCGGGCACCGGTCACTCCGTTCCGTTGAACAATAACTATCGTGACCGTAGCAAATACTACTGTCACGATAGTAACTCGTTCAATTGAGAAGTCGCCGTTGGCGCCGGACAGGTCCCTGTCGGTTACCAACCGTGAAGCGAAGCCGGGGAGCGGTAGCGCCCAGGCCTACGTGCCAGCCTCGGCCCGCGGGGCGCCCGCCCACTTCACACCCCATTTGAACAGAGCCCTGAGCACGGGCTCGAAGTCGCGGGCGGCCTCGGTCGGAAGGTACTCGAAACGCGGCGGGCGCTCATTGTACTGGCGTCGTTCCAGCAGGCCGGCATCGACAAGATGTCTGAGACGGCTCGTGAGCACGGTCGGAGCGATGCCGAGATCATCCTGCATGTCATCGAACCGGGTCAGCCCGACCATCACGATGTCCCGCAAGATGAGGGGGGTCCACCACTCTCCGACCAGTTCGAGGGACCGCGCGATGGGACAGTCCATGTCCTCGAAGCTCTTGCGTTTCATGTCCTCCAGCCTAGCAACCTACTGACTTGCGTCATCGAAGTAACCGCCACCAGCCACCCCCGAGGAGTCGGTCGGGCCGCGGCCCACCGCCGATCGGTCCGGGTTGTCCGATTACGTACCTATAGGTACGTTATTGTGACATTGCTCCGATCGCCGACAACGCTCATCGAAGGGAGGACACGACATGCCGGCTGGGCGCCCGAAGGCTCTTGATCTCGAAAAGGCCATGCCGCTGATCGTGGGCATGTTCTGGCGCCGCGGGTACGCAGGGTCGACCCTCGACGAGATCGCCACCGCGCTGAGCGTGACCAAGCCCACCCTGTGTCGAACGCTGGGCGACAAGGAGGCCATCTTCGCCGCCGCCGTCGATGCCTATCACCGCGAGCACATCGAGCCAGCAGAGGATCACCTCGATCGGGCAGCAACGCTGGGCCAGGCCCTCGAGGCCGTCTTCTCCCTCTTCGTCGACCGCACCCTCGACGACGGCCTCCCCGAAGGCTGCTTCCTGGGCGACAACGGCTCATCAGGCGAGTTCACCACCGGGCCAATCGCCACCACACTTAACGCACTTCAGAGCCGGCTGGCCAGATCGGTCCAACGCCGAATCGAACAAGCCATCTCCGACGGCGAACTCGAACCCGGCACAACACCGGCCCCGATCGTCCAGTACCTCCTGGGCCAATTCGCAGCGCTCTCAGCTATCTCACGATCCCACCCCACCCGAACCCAGCTCGACGCCGTGGTCCGCTACATGCTCGACGGCCTCCCCTGGGCCAACTCCCCCCGACCAGACCACACACAGATCGGAACAACCATGACCGAACCAGCCACGAACGACATCGAAGAAGTCGAAGAAGTCGAAGAAGAAGACGCCACCCTCTTCAAGAGTGCGTCGAACAACTCGTACTACGCCGTGTACTTCAACGCACTTCCCGAACCAGGAGTCGACGAACTCGAATGCGAGAAACTCACCGTCGACCTCCGCCCCGAACGCGACATGACGTTGTACGTCGAGATCTACAACCCAAATGCCAACACACCCCCTGATCGTGACGCCCGGCGGAATGGGCGAGATCGACGGTTTCGGCGGCTTTGCCCGGAATGTGGCGGCCGCAGCCCCGGACCTCAAGGTGATCATCTGGGATCGGCGCAACATGGGTCGGTCCGGGATCAACTTCGGCTCCGATCCGCTCTCAATGGAGGAAGCCGAGGATCTCCATGTGCTCATCGACCGCCTCGGGGTAGGTCCAGCCGCCTTCTACGGGATGTCATCCGGTGCGCGATCGAACATGGTCCTGGCGGAGCGTTACCCCAAAGACATCGCGGCGTTTGTGATCGCACCCCTGACGGGCGGACCGCTCGCTGCGCAGCAACTCCCCCAGGAGTACTACCTGAAGTACGTCAATGACGACAGCCTCACCTCGATGGAGGAGGTCGCCAAGACACCTCTCTGGGCCGCGTACGCCGAACGCAATGGCGCCGAGGGCCGTGCGGAACTGATGCGACAAGACGTGTCTGAGTTCCTCGCGGCGATGAAGCGAGCGGGCGAACATCTCCAGTCTTTCGGTCAGAAGACGACACTCGGAATGACCGATGAGCAACTCGCAGCACTCACCGTGCCCGCGACACTCATCCTTCACCACGGCCAAGAAGTCGACTATCTGCATCCCATCACTCACTCGAGGGCCGCGACCACGTTGCTGCAGAACTCCACCCTCGAATTCGCGCCGACGCTCGAACCCATTCTGGAGTTGATACTGCCGTTCGTTCGCAAACACACACCCGCCCAAGCTTGAGCCAGCGCCGATGGGTACCTCGAGCTCCTCGACACAACCCTCATCTGGAACCGCCGCCAGCTCGAACGCCTCGTCGTCGACTACATCGACCACCACAACGCTCACCGGCCCCACCCGCTCCCTCGCCCAGCTGCCACCCGCCGGTGACCTTGCCGAACAGCCGCTCGACCAGCCGCTTCGGGTGGTGAGATCAACCCGCTGCAGCAGCGGCCTCATCAACGAGTACCGAAATGCCGCCTGACCAGCCACGACCGAGTATTCGGCAC
>CALACD010000034.1 GCA_937890445.1 uncultured Acidimicrobiia bacterium
GTGGCCAGGCCACCGGCACAGAACAAGGGGACCTGTAGCGCGCCGGTCTCGTGTATCTCCTGGACGAGAGGCAGCGGGGCCTGGAGCTTCTTGGCCCATTCGAAGAGCTCGGCCGGGTCGGCCTGCGTGATCTTCCGGATGTCCCCGAGGATCGATCGAAGGTGACGGACTGCCTCGACCACGTTGCCGGTTCCGGCCTCGCCCTTGGAGCGGATCATGCACGCACCCTCGGAGATGCGACGAAGTGCTTCGCCGAGGTTCGTTGCCCCGCACACGAACGGGACATCGAACGCGAACTTGTCGATGTGATGCGTCTCGTCGGCCGGGGTCAGCACCTCGGACTCATCGACGTAGTCGACGCCGAGTGCCTGGAGGATCTGAGCCTCGACGAAGTGACCGATCCGTGCTTTGGCCATGACGGGAATGGTCGTCACCGCCTTGATCCCTTCGATCATCTCGGGGTCGCTCATCCGAGCAACGCCTCCGTCGGAGCGGATGTCGGCCGGAACTCGTTCCAGCGCCATGACGGCAACGGCGCCGGCATCCTCGGCGATCTTGGCCTGTTCGGGCGTCACGACGTCCATGATGACGCCGCCCTTCAACATCTCGGCGAGCCCTCGCTTGACTCGAACCGTTCCTGCTTCGTGCGTTACCTCGGTCATGGGGCGAATTCTACGGTCGGGCCCTCAGGTGGCCGATACCGAACAGGCCACTTTGTCGTGGAGAGACGTTTCTGTCGTGGAGAGACGTTCTGCCCCGGCGCCGATGCCTTCCTCGATCAGGCCCCCGGCACCGTGACCTGTCCATCTTCGGGATACAGGACCCAGGTCCGTCCCGGGGTGAGGAGAATCGGTTCTCCGTCGACGTCGAGCAGCTCGGGCTTGTCGTTGGCGGTCGGCCGACTCCACGTGCCCTCGATCACGACGCCATCGGTCAGGACATAGGCCGGCCCGGATCCCACCGACACCAGTTCCGGTGATGCAGCATCGGCCGGACTGGTGCGATAGGTGGCCACCATGATGACGACGTTCTCGGGGGCCAACTGGTCACCGGTGACCGTCGTGTGCGGTCGACCGTCCTGGGTTCGGAGCCAACCTCCCCGTTCGGCGCTCCAGGTGTGGGTCACCACGGGGCTGCCTCGATAGCGAACGGTCACCGAGCCCTCGGTGGGAACCGCCGAGGCATTCAGTTCGTCGTCCTGTGCTCGGTACCGGAACCACGGTTGGGGCTCGTCGGTGTCGTCACCAACAGCTGCGTACAGGTCGTCGGCATTGACGAACAAGTTGTGGGGAGCGCTCCGGGAACTGTCGCGGAAGTAGCTCGGTTGGCTGATCGCTGTCACTTCGATGACATCCAGGGATCGAAGGCCGTTGGCGACGTAGTCGTTTCCGCCCGACGAGCTGTAGAGAGGACGATCCAGTCCTCGCAGGAGATCGAAGTCCGTCGTTCGGCTGGAACGTACCGGCCCGACCGGGGAGGGAAGCTCGGAATGGAAGACCGCCATGAAGCGGGTCACACCCTCGGCCCGAGCCTCGAACACCAGATCAGCCTGATCGAGTGCGGTCTGGGGCCGGGCGTTGGGATGATTGTCGATCTTCACCGCCAGCGCCGGGTAGGTGAGTCGTTCGGTCACGGGCAAGCCGGTCAGGGGTGCGACCGGTCCCCCCGGTACGGGAGCCTGTGTCGTCGAGCTGGAGTCGGTGTCATCATCGGCTTGCACCTGGTCCACCGCGGATGTGACCGTGGTCGGTGCATCGACCTCGGCGCTGTCGGTACCGCCAGAGCACGCAGCGGCCACGAGGCCGATCGCGAGACACAGCGCGAGCAGCGCCCGCATGGGTCGATGTGAAGTCGGTTGCTGCACGGTCAGATCTCCTGAAGGATGTCGATCCGCCACTCGAGAGGCGTCGGAGGCACGATGAGGTCCACCTGCTCCGGTGGTGCCAACCACAGGTGGCTGGTTCCCGACGAACAGAGCATCGCGGGCTTGGAGTGCGGAGCCATTCGTTCGAGCGCCGCCAGCAGACCGGGCGGGTAGCGGGTCACCGCTACCGCCTGGCGGTCCAGATGAACGTCACGTTCGGCGGGGACCAACCGCGCCAGGAGCAACGTGGACAGCGGCCGACAGACGGGGCCGACCGCCGAATCGATCAGCGGAATTCCGATCATGCCGGCCGCCAGCGTGGCCGCACGGGCATCACCGGTCTTGAGGCGCACCAGGAGTGCGGCCACCACGCCCTCCATCTCCATTTGGTCGAGATCTTCGAGGAGGCCTTTGGTCACCGCAAGGGTCGCACGCACACCATCGTCCACGGCGAGCCCGTTGCGCGCGGTGTCGTCGAGCACGAGCAGTTCGGGTTCCGGGATCCCGATCGACAGCGCCAGGCCTTCGGCCAGATTCTCGAAACGCGCCATGGCCAGCGGATCGGCGTCGACGGCAACCAATCGACCCATCACCCGGCCCCCGGCGGAACGCCGGAGCCACCAGGCCATTGCGCCGCCGGCCGCGAAGCCGACGAGAACACCGATCCAGAACGGTATACCGACCAGCCAGGAGAGAAGTCCGAGCACGATGGCAATGAGCAGGCCGGCACAACCGCCGAGTATCGCCATGCTGCGCACGATCTCCCGGTCGACGAAGGCGATCCTCTCGCCACCGAGATCCGTCAGCTGGTTCGAAGACTCCATACGTTCGATCGGTCCATCTCCATCGGGTGACATCACGGTTGCGGACACGGATCACTCTGGTCCGAGAATGCTGGATCAGGTTAGGCGGTCACGACGCCGACGCGACGACATCCGTTCCGACCCACCGACGAGGGTCATGCCAGCACCCGCTGGTAGCGGGCCAGATAGGCGTCGGCCAGGTTCTCCATCGCGAACTCCTCTGCTCGGACCCGTCCGTTCCGAATCTGCTGTTCGATCCGAGGTCCTCGCTCCAGTGCTTCCAGGATCGAGGCCGCCAGCCCCTTGGGGTCACCGGTTGGGAAGAGGGTGGCGTCGGTGCCGTCGCGGGCCGTGACCCGATAGGCCTCCAGATCGCTGGCCACGACGGGCGTCGCAGCCGCCATGCCCTCCAACAACACCACACCGAAGCTCTCCCCGCCGAGCGAGGGAACACAGAACACGTCGGCGCCGGCGAGGTGCGATGCCTTCGATGTGTCGCTCAGATCCCCCAACCACACCAGCTGCGGATTGTTCTTGTGTCGGGACCGCAATGCTTCGGTCTCCGGGCCGGATCCTCCGATGAGGATGGTGACCTCGTCCGGGAGGTACTGCGTCGCATCCAGGAGCACGCTCAGCCCCTTGCGAGGCTCGTGACGAGCCAGGAACAGGACCGTCGGACCGGCGTGTTCGATCGGCGCTGCGTTGGCGAACCGGTCGATCTCGATCCCGTTGAACAAGACCTCGTAGCCGCCTCCCAGGTGCCGTTCGGCCATACGGGCGGCCTCGGCGGAAACCGCCACTCGACAGTCGAGCCGACCAGCCAACCGCCGCAGCAACGGCCGCAGATAGCGATAGACGGCGATGTTGCCACTGGCGTGGAACGTGCCGACGAGGGGAACGGGTTTGACGACGATGGTCGTCAGCGTCGGGCCCGGGGCCAGGGGCTCGTGCAGGTGCAGGAGTTCGAATCGTTCATCCCACACGGCTCCGAGGGCCCGGAGCTGCGCTGCCGGATCCGGTGCAACGGGGGCGAAGGAGCCGTTCTGGGCATACGGCATCGAATCCCCCAGGGGTGTGATCCATGGCTCGGGTGGCAGACCGTCACACGGGGCCAGCACCTGGACATCGACACCCGTGTGTCGAAGCGTGCGGGCCAGCCCCAACACCTGGGCCTGCACACCGCCCCATACCCCCAGGCTGTAGGGGCAGATCATCCCGATTCTCATGAAACGCCGACCCTCATCCCGCTCCGACCCATTCCACCCCAACCCACTCCATGCGAACCATCGACTGGCAACTCACCCCGGGCCGGCGTGCAGTTCACCGTCCCACAGCGGTTCGAGCACGTGCCATTGGTCGGGTGCGGCGCGAATGAGATCCTCGAGAGCGGCAGCAACCTGCACCGTCGTCGCTCGCGCCTCGTCCCGCAGGCGCCCGTGACCCGAGGGCCAGATCGGTTCTCCCACCACACAGCGCCTCTTGGCTCCGTCGAAGTACACGGCCGTGGGATGAATCGGGGCCCCGGTTCGGCGACTCAGGATGGCGGGGCCGATCGGGAGTGACGCCGCCGATCCGAAGAAGTCGACCGCAACCCCCGTCCCGGCGATATCTCGGTCCCCCAGCAGGCACACCACGTGCCGATCGCGTACGGCGCGAGTCAGTGCCGGCAAGGCTCCCGGCCCGACCGGGACCACCGAGATACCGTACGAGGCCCGGAGATCGGCGAACCATTCGAAGACGTCGGGCGGTTGGAGCCGCTCGACCACGGCGGTCACCGGTGTCTGCGCCACTCGACCGAGCCACGCAGCCGCCCATTCCCATCCCCCGAGATGCGGCAGCACCATGATCGGACCGAATCCCGCGTCCCTGGTCGCCAGCAGGTGTTCGTAGCCTTCGACCTCGAAACCGCTGTCGATGGCCTCGGCATCCAACGTGGGCAGACGAAGCGTCTCGGCCCAGTAACGACCGTAGGAGGCGAAACCGTCCTCGACCAGCGCCCGTAACCCGTGCTCGTCCAGGCCAGGGCAAACCTGTCGCAGATTCGACGCCAAGGCTTCGGCCTTCTCCGGTTGCCTCACCGCGGCCATACGCCCCAGCCGTTCCGAGCCGGCGATCAGCATCGACAACGGCACCCGCGATGCCAGTGCCGATGCGACCTCGAGGAGGTTCCTGGCCCGACTCAGCGCCGTCGGCTCGAGGTGCGCGAGCTCGATCGAGCTCGAACGTTGCTCGCGGATCGAGACTGGCGACGTCGAGTGCGAGCCCGGGGCTTGGCCGGAACGACTCGCTCTGCCGTGGCCTGGAGCCACACCTTGTGGAATCGGGTGATGGCCGTGAGCACCGTGAGGGCCAGCATCACCCACAGCACTGCGACGAAGAGCGATGAGAAGAGCAGACCGAAACCGAGCGCGATGAACCTCTCCGCTCGTTCCATGATGCCGCCCTTGGCATCGAATCCCAGCGATTCGGCCTTGGCCCGCTGGTAGGAGACCAGGGAGGCTGCGATGTAGAGGGCGAAGGGCAGCAGGGCCATCCGCGGGTTGTCGGTGCCGGCCAGGTACCAACCGGCCCCGGCGAAGAGCAGGCCATCGCTGAGGCGGTCCGAGACCGAATCCAGGTAGGCGCCACGCGAACCAGCGGTACCACCGGCCTTGGCCACCGCTCCGTCGAGCGCGTCCGGCAATCCGGTCAACAGGAGCAACAACACTGCGACCGGGAACTGCCCGAGCCCGATCGCGACCGCACAGGCGGCGGCCATGGCCACACCGACTGCGGTGATGGCATCGGGTGACACTCCGGCCTTGTGCAGGCCAGCACCGACCGGTGCCACACTTTTTTCGAAACCGGTACGGAAGTTGCCGTCGAACACAGGGCCCCCTCAGGAGAGATGTGAACTCATGCTAGCGCGCGCTTGCTGCCATCGGGGCAACCCGATCACCCACGACCTCGATCACCCATCACGTCCTACACAGTAACGTGGCGGCATGACGGATCGGTATGACTCGCTCGCCCCCAAGGACCTGATCATCACGCTCCGATCACTGGATCGCCGGTTCAGTGATGTCGCGGGGACGATTTCGTCGGATCCCGACCTGTTGGAACGAGTCGACGAACCTGGCCCCGACGGCCAGGGGTTCGGCCACATCGTCGATGCTGCGGCGTCCCGTCTCGAACAGCTCAGTGGAGCGATTGCCACGGTGGCCCAGAGCGAACACCCGGTGATGTCCGCGGATTCGATCGCGACGGCGACCCCGTCGTCACAACCGCGCCTGCCGATC
>CALACD010000035.1 GCA_937890445.1 uncultured Acidimicrobiia bacterium
CTACCTCCGTCCCACCTTCATCGGTACCACCCCCAACATCGGCGCGGCAGCCACGCCCAGCGAGGCGGGCCTGCTCTACGTGCTCTGCTCACCGGTCGGCGACTACTTTGCCGGAGGCGTGCGTCCGCTGACCATCTATGTCGAGACCAAGATCCCGCGGACGACCCCGCAGTTCGGCATGGTCAAGAGTGGTGCCAACTACGTCATGGCTCTGGGACCGACGCTCGATGCCAAGCGTGACCACGGCGCCGACCAGGTGCTGTTCGCCACCAGTGACGACATCACCGAGACCGGTGCCTCGAACTTCTTCCTGATCGATGATGCCAAGCTGGTGACCCGCCAACTCGACGAGTCGTTCCTGCACGGTGTGACGCGCGATTCGGTGATCGAACTGGCAGCCGATCTCGGGTACGAGGTCGAGCAACGACCACTGTCGACAGCGGAACTGTTCGACTGGGCCTCCCATGGGGAGGTGTTCCTCTCGGGCACGGCTGCGGTGATCGCTCCGGTCGGCACCATGGTGAGCAGCGACCGACGCGAGACCGTCGGGGACGGTCAGCCCGGGCCCAACACGCTCCGTCTCCGTCAGGCACTCACCGCTGTCTTGACTGGTGATGCTCCCGATGGCCACGGTTGGCGGACCAAGGTCGAGGGCTGAGCGATGGAGATTTCCCGCGTTGCCCATCGTGACCCCTCGTGGCCCGAGTCGGTCGAGATTTTCGACACGACCCTGCGTGATGGCTCACAGTTCGAGGGCATCGCGTTGACGGCCGACGACAAGCTCAAGATCGCTGACCAACTCGACCTTCTCGGCATGCACTACATCGAGGGGGGCTGGCCCGGATCGAACCCTCGCGACGACGAGTTCTTCGCCCGGGCTGCCGCCGGCGAGTTGCAGCTCTCGACGTCGACCCTGGTCGCGTTCGGATCGACCCGACGACCAAAGGGGAAGGTCGACGACGACCCCACTCTGGCCAATCTCCTTTCGGCGCAGACCGAGATCTGTTGCATCGTGGCCAAGAGTTGGGATTACCACGTGCTCGAAGCGTTACGGACAACCCTCGACGAGGGAGTGGCCATGATCGCAGACTCCGTGGCCTACCTGCGGTCGGAGGGACGACGAGTGTTCGTCGACTTCGAGCACTTCTTCGACGGGTTCAAACGTAACCCGGAATTCGCTCTGCGAGCCGTCGAAGCAGCAGCTCTGGCCGGTGCCGAAGCCCTGGTGTTGTGTGACACCAACGGTGGTTCCCTGCCTAACGAGGTGGAGGGAGCGACTCGCCAGGTGGTTCAGATGTTTCCCGAGATCATGGTCGGGATGCACACCCAGAACGACACGGGGTGCGCGGTGGCCAACGCCCTGGCCGGAGTGCGGGCCGGTGCTCGTCATGTGCAGGGCACCATGAACGGGTATGGCGAACGGACAGGCAACTGCGATCTCACGACCTTCGTTCCCAATCTCACGTTGAAGATGGGCATTCGGACGCTGCCCGACCAGTCGCTCGAGCTGCTGACCAAGGTCAGCCATCACGTCGCCGAGATCGTCAATCTTCCGCCCAACGACGCCTTGCCCTACGTGGGCAAGTCGGCGTTTGCCCACAAGGCAGGTCTCCATGCCTCAGCGATCGCCCGCCGACCCGACGCTTATGAACACATCGATCCGGCCGCTGTCGGCAACGGCACCCGATTCCTGATCTCGGATCTCTCCGGTCGAGCCAGCATCGAACTCAAGGCCAAGGAACTGGGGCTCGAGCTCGACGCCCTGCAGATGAAGGCGGTGCTGGAGGAACTGAAGGAACTGGAGCATGTCGGGTACCACTTCGAGGCGGCCGACGCATCACTCGAATTGTTGATGCGCCGGGCAACCGGGTGGCGCAACCCTTTCTTCGCGCTCGAGTCCTTCCGGGTCATGGTCGAGCACCGGCCGGGCCAGAAGACGGCCCTGGAGATCAACCCCCTGGGCCACTACGACGGTGTCGAGACCGAAGCCACCATCAAGCTGCTGTTCGGTGATGAGCGAATCGTGGCCACCGGTGAGGGAAACGGTCCGGTGAACGCTCTCGACTCGGCGTTCCGGTCTGCTTCCGACCGCCGATTCCCCAAGCTCGCCTCTGTCAAATTGACCGACTACAAGGTCCGGATCCTGGATTCGACACAGGGAACGGGTGCGATCACCCGGGTCCTGATCGACGCCACCGACGGCGAGCGTCGTTGGACCACGATCGGGGTGAGCGAGAACATCATCGAGGCCAGTTGGCAGGCGTTGAGCGACTCAATCGTCTACGCCCTCATCTAGTCGCTCAGCTGCCGGCCGAGCCGCCGAATTGCCAGATCATGCACACGAGCGAGGCAACGAGGAGCAGCTGGGTGAGGCCCTCGCCGATGGCCAGCTTCTTGGCCACGGACGTTGCTTCTGGATCCTCCGAGAGCTGCATTGCCGAATCGAGGGAACCGGCCCGAGCTTCGAGCGCTTTGACCGATGGCTTGACCATGCCATGGGCGACCCCGACGAGGGCGAACCAGATCGCGAAGGAAGCGGAGATCCAGGGGTCACCGAAGGAAATGTCCCCACCGCTGAGCGAGATGAGGATGATGCCGAGGACGAAGACGGCGTAGATGCCGTAGTGAGCCAGATCGGTGACTGCACGGGTCGTCCGCAGGATCACGGAGGCGTCGCCGGCATTGGCTGCGAACGCCTTGGCGTTGTAGGTGCCTTGAGCGATCACCCCGCCGAAACCGACGATGGCGGCAACGATGTGCAGCAACAGAATGATCTGATAGATGACTGACGGATCGTTCATGGGATCCACGGTAGTCTCATGGCGTGTCCGCTCCTCGATTCGTTCCGACCAATCCAACGCAGCGTGTACGCGTCTACGGTTCGCCGCCCCGCCGAGTTGGATCGTGGACAGCCAGTCGGCCCGGCGATCTGGCCGGTGGGCAACCGACAGGTAGTCGACTCGGTAGCCAGGGGCCTGACCAGGGGTACATCTTCAAACTCCTGGGTCTGTTCGATGACCGGCTCCATCTCGGTGGGCTCGATCGGACCGACGTCGACGCTGGCTGTATGGCGGTCGGGCTCAAGCGGGCCGCACATTTCGGTCGGGCTCCGGTGGTTCATGACCTCCGGATCGCCTACACGGTGTTCGGATTCCTCGACCCGGAGGCGCCGGCGGAGCTGGTCGAACTGCGCGAGGAGCGCTTCTCCCAGATCGCCAGTGCGCACCACTATGCCGAGCGACGTGAGCTGGTCGATCTGGTGCCGGTCGAGGTGCTGTCTCTGTCTCACAACGCCGTTGAATTGTTCTACGAGACCGACTGGCGCAAGAACCTGGCTCTGTAGCCGACCGGTGGCCCGGTAGCCTTCGGCGGTGGTCGTACGCGTCAGATTCTCGCCAGCACCCACCGGTTACCTCCACGTCGGAGGGGCCCGCTCGGCCCTCTTCAACTGGCTCTATGCCCGCCACACGGGTGGGACGTTCGTGCTCCGGATCGAGGACACCGACGCCGAGCGCAGCAGGCCGGAGCTGATCGATGTGATCCGGGACAACCTCAGTTGGCTCGGACTCGATTGGGACGAGGAGTACCTGCAGTCGGACCGTTTCGAGCAGTATCTGCAGGTTGCCGAGGAGTTCCTGGCCGCCGGATCGGCCTATCGCTGCGACTGCAGTCAAGACGAAGTGAAGGCCCGGGCTGCGGTTCGAGGCGAACAAGCGGGGGGTTACGACGGGCACTGCCGCGACCGCGGAGTCGCGCCGGGTGCCGGCGTCGTGATCCGCTTTCGGACACCGGACTCCGGTGTGGTGGCGTGGGACGACCTCATCCGCGGCCACGTCGAGTTCCAGAACGACCTGCTCGAGGACTTCGTGATCGTCCGTTCCTCCGGCGTTCCCATGTTCCATCTGGCCAACGCCTACGACGATCTCGACATGGGCATCACCCATGTCGTGCGGGGCGAGGATTTGGTCAACACGGTGCCTCGGGTCCTGTTGCTGCGGGCCGCAATGGGGGCCGCCGACCAGCCTGTCTTCGCTCATCTGCCGCTGATCGTCAACGAGAAGCGACAGAAGCTGTCGAAACGGCGCGACGACGTGTCGGTCGGCGACTTCGCCGAGCGAGGCTTCCTTCCCGAGGCCATGAGGAACTACCTCCTCACCTTGGGGTGGGGCCCGAAGGACGACATCGAGATCCGTCCCATTTCGGAGTTCATCGCCCAGTTCGAGTTGTCGGACATCAACGCGGCGCCGGCCTTCTTCGACATCCGCAAACTGGAGTCGTTCAACGCCGAGTACATCCGGGCGCTGTCGGTCGAGGATTTTCTGGATCTCTCGCTCCGGTTCCGAGGCCCGATCGACCCTGTCTTGTTCGAGCGTCTGGCGCCCGAGATCCAAAGCCGCTTGAAGCGTCTCGACGAGATTCA
>CALACD010000036.1 GCA_937890445.1 uncultured Acidimicrobiia bacterium
CGGCTGTTCCTTCGACGACGGCTGTTCCTTCGACGACAGTGGCTCCTTCGACGACAGTGGCTCCTTCGACCACGGCTGTTCCTTCGACCACGGCTGTTCCTTCGACCACGGCTGTTCCTTCGACCACGGCTATTCCTTCGACCACACGGTCCACCATCGACGAAGAGGCGATCGGTGACGGAACGTTGCCTCGTACCGGACCCACCGAGGCTGCCGTCTTCGCCGCAGTCGGGAGCAGCCTGATCCTGGCGGGACGAGCACTCCTGGACTGGCTCGGCTGGCTGGATCGACTACAGCTGGCGCGGACCTCCCGGTCCAAACGACCGTTGGCACCTCGCTAGACCGTCACGCTCGCCGGATCATCGCCCTCGGCGGTCGTGGGCCGTCGGGCTTTGCCTTCAGTCCCGGTTATCCCGTAGGTAGGCGACGATGTCGTCCCCCCGCTCGGCGAGGCCCTTGTAGGCCCGGAACTCGTCACCGAGCGTTTCGATGGTATCGGCCAGGGCCAGTGCCGTTGGTCGGTCGGCGGCGAGTCCCGAGAGCGGCTCGACGTCGATACCGATGGAGAACACCACCGCGCCGGTCCGAGCCAGTCGTCGCAGCGTCTGTCGTTCGGTCCGGAACCACAGTGATTCGGGCCTGGCCCCCAGCGGGAGGTAGTCGTGTCGTCCGGGAAGGCAGAGATCGTCTGTCGGCATCAGACTCCAGTTGCGTCGCCACACCCCGGGCCCGGGCTCCAGTCGGTTCAAGAACGTGGTCACCCGATCGGCAACGTCGGTCTGATATCCGGGAACCGGGGAATGGACCAGATCGAGAGGTTGGCCGACCTTGTCGGCCAGGACCCAGCGCGTCGGGAAACAGACCGAACCCCCCGCCACCAGGTACCGACCGTCCACCTCGACGTGGACGACCAGATCTTCTCGAATCAGCCGAGCGGCGGCATCGAGAGGATGGAGTCCCTGGTCGATGTCGGGCCGGTCGTGGCCGCGCCGGGCGAAGATGGACTCGATGTCGGCCAGCAGTTCGGCGCTGGGCTCGTCGGCTGCCGGCAGCGTGATCAGCAGTTCGTCTCCCATTCGCTCCATGAGCGACACCTTCGCCTCACGCTGCTCGACGAGTCGAGGATGCTCGAGTTCCAGCCAGGCATCAGGACCGAGTCGACGCAGCCCCATCCGATGTCGGAACGCTCCGTCCAGCGATCCGAGCGACAACCCTGTCAGATCCACGGTGTCCGCTATCGGAAGTCAGCCAGGCGAACGTTGGTGTCGTCGGAGAATGGGTAGTCGGTCCCGTACTCGCGGGCCAGACCGTCATCGGCCGGCAGTTGTTCCCGGTAGAGATCCTTGTAGGCGACGAACGACTCGGAGCTGTTGGGCAGGATCTCGTCGATCAATTGCTGCAGTGCTTCGGGGAACGACTCGAGCGCAGCCGAGCGGGCCGCCAGCCCGATCTCTGCCGCCTCGATGCCACTGATCGTGCGAGCGGTGTAGGAAAGCTCACGAGCCCGGGCGATGCCAACCGCTTGGGGCAGTCGTTGGGTCATACCCCAGGTCGGCCGGATCCCGAACTTGGCATGCGTGTCGGCCAGCTTGGCGTTGTCGGCCACCAACATGATGTCGCAGGCCAAGGCCAATTCGAGGGCACCGGTGAAACAGAAGCCGTTCACCGCGGCGATGACGGGCTTGGGCATCGACGAGAGCACCCCGGTCAGCCGCCGAGCCGGGACGTCGAGAATGTCGCCTACCTTGCCGTCAGCCAGTGGTCGTTGGCCGAGCGCCTTCAGGTCGACCCCGGCGCTGAAGGCCCGACCTCGACCCGTGAGTACCACGACGCGGATGCGGTCATCGGTTGCCAGACGGTCGGCGGCTTCGTTCAGCTCGGCCAACATGGTGGGGGTGATGGCGTTCAGGGCCTCGGGTCGATCGAGGGTGAGAGTTCCGACCGGCCCATCGATGTCGAGGGAGATCTCGGTGAAATCGGACATGGGTGCTCCGTGGTTTGGTGGCGGACCCCGTACGGGGCGCTGCGGATACGAGGTTCAGTTGGTAGCGGTGGCGAGAAGAAGCGAGCGTATGGCGCGAGGGTTCTCGATCATCATCGAATGACCGGTCCGGGGGAGTTCGACGACCCGAGCGTCTCGAATCCAGGCCGCCACGGTTCGACCGGCCCGCGGCGGTGTCATCTTGTCGCCCGTCCCGATCACCACCGTGACCGGGCACTGCAGGCGCCGAGCGTTCTCCTCGGCATCGTCGAAACTGACACAGGCCGCGAAGTCTGCCGCCAGCACCCCCGGCGCGCTGTTCTCGACCAGGGCCCGAGCACCACCGAGCATCCATTGGCCCGGAGTCGGATTGAGCCCGACGTGGGCGAACTTGTCGTGTCCCCACGCTGCCATCAGCGCGGCCGCTGCGGGAAGATCCTCCGCCGCTGCGGTCACCAGGTCCGGATGCACTGCCATCGAATCGGCGGTTCCGAGAAGGACGGCCGAAGCCACCCGGTCAGGATGGTGGGCTGCCAGATGCAACGCAACGAACGTTCCCATCGAGTGACCCACCAGATGGACGGGTCGGGAGAAGCCGGCGGCAGTCAGGAAACGCATCAACCATTCCGCCATGTCGGCGATCGAGGTGAGCGGTGGGCCGTCCGAGCGGCCATGGCCCGGCAGGTCGACGGCGACCGCTCGGAGACCTCGGTGGGCCAGGAATCGGGTCTGGAGTTGCCACACCGTCGAGTCCATGCCCGCCCCGTGGATCAAGATCATCACCGGTTCATCCCCGGAGAGTTCGACTCCGCCGGTACCGGCATGCGACGAGTGGCCATCGACGTCGACGATCATCGCTGGCTCGCCTTCAGCGCTCGGGACAAGTCGTCACAGATGTCGCGTGCGTCCTCGAGGCCGACCGACAGCCGAATGAGATCATCACCGATGCCCGACGCCGCCAACTGGTCGCCGCTGAGTTGCCCGTGGGTCGTGCTGGCGGGATGGATGACCAGGGTTTTGGCATCCCCGACGTTGGCCAGATGCGTCGCCAGTTGCACGGCTTCGATGAAGGTGCGACCGGCCTCACGCCCACCCTTGACCCCGAAACTCAGGATCGAACCGGCGCCCTTGGGGTAGAGACGGCCGGCCAGTTCGTGATCGGGATGGTCGGGAACCCGAGGGTGCGTCACCCAACGGACCGCATCGTGGGCTCGGAGCATGTCGATCACCGCATCGGTGTTCTCGACGTGGCGCGCCATGCGCAGGCCGAGGGTCTCGATTCCCTGCAACAGGGCGAACGCGTTGTGTGGGCTCATGCAGGCACCGAAGTCCCGCAGACCCTCGGCCCGGGCCCGCATGCCCAGCGCCATTGGCCCGAACTCCTCGGTGAACACGATGCCGTGGTAGCCGGCGTAGGGTTCGGTGAGCGTCGGGAACTTGTCCGAAGCCTCCCAGTCGAATCGGCCGCCGTCGACGAGCGCACCACCGAGGGCAACGCCGTGACCACCCAGGAACTTGGTCACCGAATGCATCACGATGTCGGCCCCGTGATCGATGGGGCGAATCAGGTACGGGGTCGAGAACGTGCTGTCGACCATGAGGGGTAGACCGTGCCGGTGTGCCACCTCGGCCACGGCTTCGATGTCGAGCACCTCGATCCCGGGGTTGCCGAGTGTCTCGGCGAACACGATCTTGGTGTTCGGCTCGATGGCGTCGGCGAAGGCGTTCGGGTCGCGGGGATCGACGAAGGTGGTCGTGATGCCGAACCGTGGCATGGTCAGGTTCAGCATGTTGTAGGACCCACCATAGAGATTCCGGGAGGCCACGATGTGGTCGCCCGCACTCAGCAGGGTGGCGATGGCGAGGTGCAGGGCCGCTGTTCCGCTCGCCGTGCAAACGGCGCCCACCCCTCCTTCGAGTGCGGCGATGCGTTCCTCCAACACCGCGACGGTGGGGTTGGAGATTCGACTGTAGATGTGCCCCGGGGCCTCGAGGTTGAACAGTGCGGAGGCCTCGTCGGTGTCGTCGAAGGCGTAGGAGGTGGTGAAGTAGATCGGCACCGCCCGCGCCCCCGTGACCGGATCTGGATGCTGGCCGGCGTGGAGACTGAGGGTGTCGAATCGGAGGAAGTCTGGTTCGACCATCACGCGACCTTAGCCAGTTCGACCCCCGGAACACCGAGCGAGAACCTCTCGGCCGAGCGAGCGAGGAACTTCTCGGCTTGGCAAGCGAGAACAGGGCTCACCATCCGTCGATCGCCGATCGCTTCTTGCCGTCGCGGGGCAACGGCGGACGCATCGACGCCATGAGGTTGCCCAGCCAGTGTCGAGTCTCTGCCGGGTCGATGGCATCGTCGATGGCGAATCCGGTGGCGTGATTGAGCGCCTTGCCCCGTTGGTACTCCTTCTCGACCAGTTCGTCGTACCGGGCTTTGCGTTGCGCCGGGTCCTCGATTGCCGCCAACTCGGCTCGAAAGCCCAACTTGACCGAGCCCTCGAGACCCATTGGTCCGAACTCGGCCGTGGGCCAGGCGACGCTCATGATTGGTGCCTTGAACGAACCTCCGGCCATGGCGATGCCGCCGAGACCATAGGCCTTTCGGACGATCACGGTGAACGTCGGGACCTCGAGATTGGC
>CALACD010000037.1 GCA_937890445.1 uncultured Acidimicrobiia bacterium
GTCCAGTTGTCCCTCTTCGTCCAGGTGCTCCAGCAACAACTCGACCGCCCTGGTCGGCCATTGAGCGCCCGCGTGCTCGACGAAGATCGCACGGGCCTGATCGTGGCTCATACCGGCTCGATAGTGCCGGTTCTGGACCATTGCATCCCAGCTGTCGGTGACCGCCACCAGGCCCATGTCCAGGGTCACGGCGTCGCCGGAGAGTCCATCGGGATAGCCGCGACCGTCGACACGTTCGTGGTGGCCACGGACCAGGCGCCCGACCGGCGCCAGCAACGAATCGCTGTCGAGAATCTCCTGCCCCCATTCGGGATGACGTTTGATGATCGCGAACTCCTCGTCGGTGAGCTTGTCGGGCTTGGTCAGGATCTCTGTCGGCACGCGAATCTTCCCGATGTCGTGCAGCAGCGCCGCCAGCCCGATGGTCCTCAGCCGGTCGCCGCCGATGCCACCCCGCTCCCCCAACCGCATCGCCAGTTCGGCGACCCGGGTCACGTGGCCAGCCGTCGACACGTCCTTGGTCTCGATCCGGGCCACGAACGACTCGATCTGGGGGGTGATGCCCAACCGGAGCGCAACCGCCGGGTCGCGATTGAGGATCGGCGCCAGCACCGTCGTGACAGCCCGGTTCGACCGGTGACCGAGAACGAGACCAGCGGCGGCGGCCAGCACACCGGAAGCATCGAGCAGATGCGCCAGCCATACAACGGCGTCGTTGGGACCCGAGATGAACCAGATCAGCGACGAAGCCCCCAGCCAGGAGAACCCCAGAGCAGCCGCCAGCGAGGCCTTTCGCCGTCCGACCTCGAAGAGTTCGATCTGACGAGCAGCGAGCATCATGCTGCCGGCTATGGCGATCGACGAGCCGACGATGGTCCACCAGGCATCGGGTCGGGGAACCGGTACCGAGTTGGGGCGCACGAGGAGCCAGAGGGCCGCCAGGGTGGCCGCAGTGAGAGCGATCGACGAATAGGAGGTGGCCCGACGCAGGAACCAGGCTCGCCCACTCCAGCCGGTGAACAGGGCGGGGGCAGCCACCAGCAGGCCGGCCGGCACCCCGAACCAGGCCGCGAACATGAAGGTCCCCGTCGGTTCGCTCCAGAGGACACCGGGGACGGTGAGGCCATGGACGAACGGCAGGATCGATGCTGCGAACAGGCCACTTCCGAGCACGATGAGTTCGGGCTGCGCGACCCGTCGCCCAACGAAGACGAGCGCAAGCGCGAAGACCGCACAGCCGGCGGTGGCGATCACGGTGAACCAGAACAGAGCCAGAGGTTCCGAGGGAGCCGGCGGATCGGTCACCGCAACGAGCGCGAACACCCCCGCGCTGACCAGCAGCGAGCCCAGCCACAGAAAGCGGACATTCATGGGATTCCCGTCGTCCCGAAGTACCGAGACTTGAGAACATCTGCCGCGTCGTGAAGCGAGGATCCCCTCGGGTACCGGCCGACGCTGACCTCATCGACGGCTTGGGGCATGCGCCGCCGCCGGGGTTCCTCGTCGAGAACGATCGACGTGAGTAGCGTGACACCGGGAGGTTGCCCACTCGTCGGCGACCGCGACGTGTCGGAGGATCAGATGAAGGGAATCGTCTTCCAAGGCGACCGGAAGCTCGAGCTGCTCGATTTCCCCGACCCGGAGCCGGGGCCGGGCGAAGTGGTGCTCGAGATCAAGGCCTCGGGAATGTGTGGCAGCGACCTCCATCCGTATCGAGCTGTCGACGGAGCCGCCAGCCTGGGACTCCAGGGAGACGGCCCGAAGATCGGCGGGCACGAACCGTGCGGCGTCGTCGTGGCCCGGGGCGACGGTGTCACCGACGCCCAGGCCCGCATCGGTGACCGGGTGATGAACCATCACTACAGTGGCTGTGGATCGTGCGCCGAGTGCCGGACCGGCTGGCAGCAACTCTGTCCCGAAGGAATCCGTGTCTACGGTGTGACCGCCCACGGCGCGCACGCGCCCTACATGGTGGCACCGGCCGACACGATGGTGGCCCTTCCCGATGAGCTGTCGTTTGCAGCCGGCGCCGCCATCTCGTGCGGCACCGGCACTGCGTTCGGCGCCCTCGCCCGCATGGGGCTGACCGCTCGCGACACGCTCGTGGTCTTCGGCCAGGGTCCCGTCGGTGTCAGCGCCGTTCTCTTCGCCCATCTTCTGGGCAGTCGCGTGATTGCCGTCGACCTGTCACCGGAACGGCTCGCACTGGCCGCGTCGCTCGGAGCCGATCACACCATCGCGGCCAACGATTGCGATCCGG
>CALACD010000038.1 GCA_937890445.1 uncultured Acidimicrobiia bacterium
AAGTAGGAGTCCGTGTTGTAGAAGCCGCGAATGGTGGGATCGCCCGGTGTGACCTGGTACCGCTGCTTGACCTCGGTAGGGAGTGAGAAGAAGGCCAGCGTGACATCGTGCATCCGCTCGATCAGTCCGGGGTCGACGCCGTGTCCCGTCACGACGAGAAAACCCGACCCCCGACAGGTGGTGTCGATGGTGGCAGCGATGGCCGATCGGTCGGTGTCGCTTCCCGCTCGGGCGGTCGTCAGATCGATCACGGGGACATAGCCATCGAGGACGACGAAGTGATCTGCGGTCGTCCTCGGTTCGTCATCGATTGCCTTCATGCTCCTGCTTCCGTTCGATGGGGCTGGTGCCATCATCGTCGGCCAGGGGCGCTGCCCGTCCGTTGCCCGCGTGTTTCCGGCTCGTGAAGTCCGTGATATTCCTCGGGTTCACCGGCGCGGTTCGGGTTCGGCGAGCCGGCTTCGGCTCACGGCAACCGATAGCTGAGCATCCGACCGGCACCGTTGCCGCCAGCGGACCGGGTGTGGATGCCGTTGCGGAGAGCCACCTGACCATTGACCATCACCAGTTCGATTCCGACCGGTTCCTGCTTGGGCTCGTCGTAGGTGGCGGTATCGAGCACGACATCGGGATCGAAGACGACCAGATCGGCGAACTGCCCGAGGGCCACCCGGCCCCGATGGCTGAACCCGAACCGGTCGCACGACAAGCTCGTCATTCGACGCACCGCATCCTCCAAGGTGATCAGGGCACGCTCCCGCACGTAGTGGCCGAGCACCTTGGGAAAGGTGCCGAACAGACGAGGATGAGGCTGACCCTTCAAGTCCGGAATCCCGTCGGAGCCAACCATCATCTGTGGGTGCCGAAGATTCTCCTCGATGTCGGCCTCGTCGATGATGAACTGGATGCACAAGGTCCGGTCGCCCTGGGGGGCGATCAACACCTCGTGGATGATCTGTGTGACCGGCACTCCCCGTTCGGCTGCGACATCGACCGCCATCCGACCCTCGTAGTGACGGAACGCCGGGCACGACGCGAACCGGATGTTCTCGGCCAGCTCGGCGTCGATGGCGTCGAGGTCGAAGTAGTGGGCCATCGGACCGCTACCGGCGGTGTACGGATAGACATCGAGCGTGATGTCGGCTCCGGAGGCGTTGGCGGCATCGACCTTGGCCAACGACGCACCGATGCGACCCCAGTTGCGACGGCCGGCCGACTTGTGGTGCGAGATCTGCACCGGCAAACCGGCCGATGTCCCGATGTGAATTGCCTCGTCGACGGCCTCCAGGAGCCGATCACCTTCGTTGCGCATGTGCGTGGCATAGATTCCGCCGGCCGCCGCTGACTCGCGGGCCAACTCGATGATCTCGTCGGTCTCCGACCAGCGCCCCGGACGGTAGATCAACCCCGTCGAGAAGCCACAGGCCCCCTGCTCCATGGCCCGGCGAACATGGCTTCGCATCTCCGCCCGTTCGGTATCGGAGGGGGCCCGCCGTTCACCTTCGCCCATCACCAGGCTTCGTATCGTGTTGTGCCCGACCAGAGCCATGGCGTTGACAGCGGGCCCCACGGCTTCCACCGTTTCCCGGAACCCGGCCAGATCGTCCCACGTCGGATCGACCCCGATGAGTCCGCTGGGTTCCCGTCGTCCGGGCACAGCCGGGGAACCACTGAACCCGCAGTTCCCGATGACCAGGCTGGTGCAGCCCTGGGCCAGCTTGAACTCCATTCCCGGGTAGCGCAACAGCGCCCCGTCGTCGTGGGTGTGGACATCGACGAAGCCAGGAGCCAGGACCTGGCCCGCGACGTCGATCTCGAGCGGTGCCGACCCCACTGCCCCACCGACCGCCACGATGCGGTCACCTTCGATGGCAACATCGGCCTCGAACCGGTCGGCACCCGTCCCGTCGATGACCACTGCATTGCGGAAGATCACATCAGCCATGGCAGCGACCCTAGCTCGACGGCCGGACCCGAACGCCAAGGCGACACCGTTGGTCTCCGTGGGTCAGAATCTCTCACGTGACCGACTCCGGCGTTCCCCATTACGACATC
Source organism: uncultured Acidimicrobiia bacterium (assembly GCA_937890445.1). GTDB lineage: Bacteria > Actinomycetota > Acidimicrobiia > Acidimicrobiales > SZUA-35 > JAHECQ01. The sequence continues at coordinate 2,056 of CALACD010000038.1, forward strand.
ATCATCGTCGGAGCCGGCAGCTCGGGGGCCGTCGTGGCATCGCGGGCCAGCGAGGATCCTCACCGTTCGGTCCTCCTTGTCGACGCCGGACCCGATTACCCGCTGGCCGCCGACCTGCCCGACGATCTCCGCAACGGACACGACAACTCCTATGTGGCTCACGACTGGAAGCTTCGACACACGTCGGTCGCCGATCGTGACGACCCGTTTCCCCGAGGTCGGGTCACGGGGGGATC
>CALACD010000039.1 GCA_937890445.1 uncultured Acidimicrobiia bacterium
CTTGTAGAAGTCCTTCTCGAGCCATTCACGTTGTGCGGGCATTTCACCTCCTCATTCATTGTTCGGCTCATTCATTGTTCGGCTCATTCATTGTTCGGCTTCCTGTTGCGGGGCAACACCTCGCGTCCCCGTCAACCTTGGACACGGACCATGGCCGGACGCAGCGTTCGGCCCTTCCACTGATATCCAACCCGTAGCACCTCGGCGACGATCGGGCCACCGGCGCCCTCACCTGGCTCGTGCATCACGGCTTCGTGATGCTCGGGATCGAAGGGAGCGCCAGCTGGTTCGAGACGAGTGAGGCCCTGTTTCACCAAGGCATCGGTGAGCGTGCTCCGAATCGGAGCGACATCCTCGGCCCCGTTCGAGACCGCACCATCGCACGCATCGAGAATCGGCAGCAGTTCGCTGACCAGTCCTTCGTTGGCTCGCTCCCGGGCATCGGACTCTCGCTTGGCCACGGCTTTGCGATAGTTCTCGAACTCGGCCTGGAGCCGCAGAAGAGCATCGAGGTAGCCGTCTCGTTCGCCGGCCACCGTCTCGAGGCTCTCCACCAATTGTTCGACCGTCAGCTCGGGCTCCGCATCCGATGCCGCCGGCAATCCATCGACTGCAGGCTCGCCTGGCGGGGCGTCTCGCGTTGTCGGGTCGAGTCCCTCGGCGACGGACGACTCGGCGTCTGAGTGCAGGGGTTCGTTGGTCATCCCTTGTCCTCGTCGTCCTCGACGATCTCGGCATCCACGACCTCGTCGTCATCGGGAGCTGGGGTGGCCCCACCTGCGGCCGCGCTGTCGGCCTCGGCCGCTGCCTGCTCATAGAGCTTGGCGCTCACCGTCTGGCTGGCCGACATGAGTTTCTCGGTGCCGTTCTTGATGGCTTCCATGTCGCTGCCGGCCAGCGACGTCTTGAGCTCGACCAGCGCCTCCTCCACCGCAGTCTTCTCGCCGCCGTCGATCTTCTCGCCCTGATCGCGGAGCAGTTTCTCGGTCTGGTAGACGAGGCCGTCGGCTCCGTTGCGGATCTCGGCTTCTTCGCGACGCTTGGTGTCCTCTGCTGCGTGAGCCTCGGCATCCTTGATCATCTGCTCGATGTCCTCTTTGGACAGCTTCGACTCACCGGTGATGGTGATGGACTGTTCTTTGTTGGTTGCCCGATCCTTGGCCGAGACATGCACGATTCCGTTGGCATCGATGTCGAAGGTGACTTCGATCTGGGGCACGCCACGGGGTGCGGGCGGCAGATCAACCAGCTGGAACTTGCCGAGGGTCTTGTTGTAGGAGGCCATCTCACGCTCACCCTGCAGAACATGGACTTCGACCGAAGGTTGATTGTCGTCGGCCGTGGTGAAGACCTCGGTTCGGCGAGTCGGGATGGTCGTGTTGCGCTCGATCAACTTGTGCATCACCGAGCCCTTGGTCTCGATACCGAGGGACAACGGTGTGACGTCGAGCAGGAGAATGTCCTTGACGTCTCCCTTGAGCACACCGGCCTGGACTGCAGCTCCGACGGCGACGACTTCGTCGGGGTTGACCGACTTGTTGGCTTCCTTGCCCGTCATGCTCTCGACGAGTGCGACCACCGCAGGCATGCGGGTCGAACCGCCAACCATCACGACGTGATCGATGTCGGATTGCTTGAGTCCGGCGTCGGCGATGGCGGCCTCGAACGGCTTGCGAACTCGAGCCAGGAGGTCCGAGGTGAGTTCTTCGAAGCGAGCTCGGGTCAGGTCTTCCTCGAGATGGAGTGGGCCATCGGCGGTTGCGGTGATGAACGGGAGGTTGATCGAGGTGGTCTGCACCTGGGAGAGCTCGATCTTCGCCTTCTCGGCGGCCTCCTTGAGCCGTTGAGCGGCCATCTTGTCGGCACCCAAATCGACGCCGTGGGCGTTCTTGAACTGTGAGATCAGCCACTTGATGACGGCGTCATCCCAATCGTCGCCGCCCAGGTCGGTATCACCCGAGGTGCTCTTCACCTCGAAGACTCCGTCGCCGATCTCGAGCACGGACACGTCGAAGGTGCCACCGCCGAGGTCGAAGACCAGGATCGTCTGATCTTCGGTGTCCTTCTCCAAGCCATAGGCCAGGGCTGCGGCGGTGGGCTCGTTGATGATCCGCAGGACCTCGAGGCCGGCAATCTGTCCCGCTTCTTTGGTTGCGGTTCGTTGAGCGTCGTCGAAGTAGGCAGGGACCGTGATGACGGCCTGGGTGACCGAGTCCCCCAGGTACGCCTCGGCGTCCCGCTTCAGCTTCATGAGTGTGCGAGCGCTGATCTCCTGAGGGTTGTACTTCTTGCCGTCGATGTCGGTGGTCCAGTTGGTACCGATGTGGCGTTTCACCGAACGAATGGTGCGGTCGGGATTGGTGATGGCCTGACGCTTTGCCACCTCACCGACCATGACCTCGCCGCCATCCTTGGCAAACGCAACGACCGACGGGGTGGTCCGACTCCCCTCGGCATTGGGAATCACGACGGGTTCTCCGGCCTCGAGGACGGCGACAACCGAGTTGGTCGTTCCGAGGTCGATGCCAACTGCCTTAGCCATGCAGGACTCACTTTCAACGTTGGGCCGGGTCGGCCCGGTTCTGTTCGGGGGGACTGAGAGAGGGATTTCTCG
>CALACD010000040.1 GCA_937890445.1 uncultured Acidimicrobiia bacterium
GTCACACCGAGGCCGGTGAACAATGTCATGATGATGCTGGCCGTGATGGCCGCCCGCATGCCGATGGGTTTCCGGCCTTCGACGACCGCCGTGAACAGCAGCACGATGGCGGCCAGCGTCACGTCCGGGAGTCCACTGACCCACACCGCGATGGTGCCCGTGGTGCCGATGATCAGCGCTGCGATGGGCCAGATCCGTCGAACGAAGACGGCTGCCCCGGGGGCGGCCATCAGGAACCAGATCGGACCGGGGGGAACCGCGATCTCCTGATACCCGGGTCGCTCGCTGATCTCGAGGCTGATCGCAGTCAGGAAACTGATGGCGATCAGCAGCGAGCCGAGCGCGAGATCGAAGAGGAGTCGCCGCCGATCGAAGTCGAGGATGGCGTGCATCCGGCGAACCGTACCGGAATCGTCCCGCCTGGTCGTCCGCCCTCGGTAGGAGTGTGGCGGGCCTCCGTCCTCCGAAAGGACGAGGACGTTCCGAGGTCCCAGTAGACTCTCTGACAGTGAAATGTACGTCGTGTGGCAGCGAATCATCCCCCGGGGCCAGGTTCTGCTCGACGTGCGGCGCTCCGCTCTCGGTCATTGAAGAAGAGCGTCGAGTCGTCACGGTTCTCTTCGCCGACATCGTCGGGTTCACCGGATTGGCTGAGCATCTCGACCCCGAACAGGTCAAGCGACGGGTCGACGCCTGTTTCGAGCGGTTGGCACTCGATATCACGTCCTTCGGAGGCGTCGTCGACAAGGTTCTCGGTGACGGGATCATCGCACTCTTCGGCGCGCCCGTGGCCCACGAGGATGATGCCGAGCGCGCCGTTCGAGCCGGGCTTCGCATGCAGCAGGCGGCGGCCTCGATGACCAGTGAATTCGCTCCTTCGCTGCAATTGCGCATCGGGATCAACACCGGTGAGGTATTGGTCGGGAACACCTCGACTGGCCGTGATTACACGGCCATGGGTGACGTCGTCAACAGTGCATCTCGATTCCAATCACTCGCAGATCCTGGCCAGGTGCTGGTCGGGGAAGCCACCCACACCGCGACCAAGGAGGCCATCTCCTATCACGACCTGGGCGAACTCGAGGTCAAGGGTCGGCAAGGCACGCTGCGGACGTGGGTCGCGCTCAGCGCGGTCCGTCCTCCTGGTTCACGCAGCCGACGGATTGCCGAGTTCGTGGGTCGCGAGTACGAGCTCAAGCTCCTGCATGCCCAGGCCGACCTGGCCTTCGCCCGCTCGCAAGCCCAGATCGCCACCGTCTTCGGAGAGGCCGGCGCAGGCAAGACCCGCTTGGTCGAGGAGGCCGCCGGGCAATTGGCATCGAGATTCGGGGCGCGGGTGCTCGAGGGTCGTTGCGTTCCCTACGGTGAGGCCAACGTGTGGTGGCCCTTCGCCGATGTGCTCCGTCATGTCTTCGGCCTCGAAACCGACAGCGCCGAGAACGATGCAGCAAACCTCGTCGAGGCCAGCCTGGCCAAGTACTACTCGACGCTGAGCGGCGTGCCGACGGGTGATCTGCATCGGATCCACACCGCACTCATGCATGCGCTGGGTTTCGCCACGCCGCTGCGCGGTGGTGACCGGCTCCGCAACCGGGCCGAGGTGACCTTGGCCATCACGCAGCTGATGTCGGTCGAGTTGGAGCGGCGGCCCGTCGTTCTGGTGCTCTCCGATGTCCACTGGGCGGCCGAGGGGGTCTGGCGACTGTTGCAGCATCTCCTGAACGAATTGTCGAGGTCTCGGCTCCTGGTCCTGGTGACGGCTCGGCGATCCGAGACCGATCGCGCGGTCGATGGTCGTTTCGGTTCGGTGAGCGTGGAACTCGGCCCGCTCGACAACGATGCGGCGCTGCAACTGGTGGCCAAGCTGGGTATCGAGCTGCCGGCGGATCAGGTCGAAGAGCTCATCGAACGCAGTGGCGGCAATCCGTTCTTCCTGGAAGAGTTGGCGATGCTGGTCTCGAACCGGTCCGAACCGGTGGCGGGCGCCATCGTGCCGACGCTGGATCAGATCCCGGACAACCTGAGGGGCATTCTGGCCGCCCGCCTCGATCGGCTTGCTCCTTCGGCCCGCAGCCTTCTGGAAGCTGCAGCGGTCCTGGGTCGGAGCAGTTCGGTCGACGCGTTGCGGATCATCGCCCGTGAGATGGGGATCAGCGAGGACATCAGCTCGGAGCTCGCCACACTCGAGACGGCCGATCTGGTCGCCGTCCATGGCAATCGCTACGAGTTCCTGTCCGATCTGGTTCGAGAGGTCGCGTACGCGACCATCACCAAGACGGTGCGAGCACAACGCCATGCCGGTATTGCCCGCTATCTCGAAGACACCCAGCAGGGCCCGGTGCGCAATTCGCGAGTTGTGGCCATCGCCCGCCACTATCGCGCCGCAGCCGAGTTGATTCGAGAGCTGCACGACGTGAGCGGGCTCGACACCGTCGAGATCGTGAGCAAGGCGTTGCAATGGCTCGACGATGCCGGTTGGCGGGCGCTCGAAGCCGGCGTCCCGAAGGACGCCATCGATTGGTTCGGCTCCGGCCTGGAGCTGAGCAATGACGACGAGTCGCAGGCCAGGTTCCTGCTCGGTCGGGCCAAGGCCCGGTGCGAGATCCGCGATGTCATCGGCACCCGCTCGGACCTCGAACGACTCGACGCTTTCAGTCGTCACGATCCGCTCCTGGCGGCTCAGGTGCTCGTCGTGAGTGGCGACATCGATCAGAAGGCCGGTGATCTCGACCGCTCGGCTGGCTTGTTGCGTGAAGCCGCCGATCGTCTCGAAGCGCTCGGTGAGGGTGGCCATCAGGCCCTGGCATTGCGTCTGCTGGGCCGGACCGAGATGCTGCGCGGCGATGAGCCGATGGCGCTTCAGGCCTTCAATGCGGCCCGAGAGGTGGCCGCAGCGTCGGGGAATCCTCGAGAGCTGGCCTGGACGGTGCAGAGCCTCGCCTGGTTCGCCTTCCGCGCCGGGCGGGTCACCGAGGCCAGCGCGTTCGTCGTCGAGGCCAAGGCCCTCTTCGAGGAGCTCGATGATCGGGGCGGTCTGGCTTGGACCAAGGGAGTCGAGGCCTGGGTCGCGTTCCACGAGGGCGACTGGGAGCTGGCGAAGACCTTGGTGGCCGAGGTGCTGCCCGAGACCAGACGCCGGGGAGATCCGTGGGCGGAAGCAATCATGTTGAGTCTGGAGACCTCGATGGCGTTGTGGTCGGGGGAGTCGAGGCGGGCCCTGGAACTTGCTCGTGAGACCCAGGCCCTGGCCGAGAAGGCCGACGAGTTCTCCCTTGCCGTACAGGTGCGAGCGCTCGAAGGCCGAGCGCTGATCTCCAGAGGTCGAGTATTGGAGGGGATCGGTGCGCTCGAGCAGTCGTTTGCCCTGTCGGACCGTGCTGGTGATGACGAGAGCCGCCGGATCGCCGTGAGCAGCAACTGCGCAGCGTCGGTCCGGTTGGGCGACCCCGAGCGAGTGATCCGGTGGGCTGCTCGATTCGATGGTGCGCTCGGCGACCCAACCGTGGTCGGCGAGAGCGATTTGTCGGTGTCGCTCGCCTTGGCGTTGCTGCAGCGAGGTGCCGTCGACGAGGCCTCGAGCCAGATCTCGTGGATCGACTCGTTCGAAGGCGACCGACGGGTGAACAGTTACGGCCAAGCGGTGGGGGCGATTGTTGCCAGTGCCCTGGACGAGCGCGAACTCGCCGTTTCCAAGGCCTCGACCGTGCTCGAAGGCCCGTCGACGTATCTCGATCGGACCATGGCTCGGTTGGCGCTCGCTGCGGTTGCCTATCGGATGGGTGATGCCGATGGATTCGATCTCAACCTGGACGAGGCCCGCGCCATTCTCGTGGTCACCGATGACCTGGTCACGCCGCTGATCGTCGATCTGTTCGCCGCCGTGGGCGGACGAGGGGATGTTGACGGGGCCGAGGCGGCGTTGCGCCTGCTGTCGATCGATCCGACTGGCTGGCGCAACGCTTGGAGCCTCGCCACCGGTGTCACACCGGCGATTTCGTCACCCTGAGATAGGGCTTCTGCTCGTCCCAGCCGCCGGGGAAGAGTTCCTTCGCTTCCTCGTTGGAGAGCGCAGGCACGATGATCACATCGTCGCCCTTGGTCCAGTTGACCGGTGTCGCGACCCTGTAGCCGTCGGTCAGCTGGAGCGAATCGATCACACGGAGGATCTCGTCGAAGTTGCGGCCCGTCGACGCCGGGTAGGTCAGCGTGAGGCGGACCTTGTTGGCCGGGTCGATCACGAAGACGGAGCGAACGGTCATGGTGTCGTTGGCATTGGGGTGAATCATGTCGTAGAGGTCGGCAACGACCCGATCGGGATCGCCGATCATGGGGAAGTTGACCGCCGTGCCCTGGGTCTCCTCGATGTCCTTTGCCCATTCGGCATGGCGGTCGATGGGGTCGACGCTGAGGCCGATGACCTTGACACCGCGGGCGGCGAACTCGCTCGAGAGCTTTGCCGTGTAGCCCAGCTCGGTTGTGCACACCGGCGTGAAGTCCTTCGGATGCGAGAACAGCACGCCCCACGAGCCTTCCTTCCAGGTGTGGAAGGTGATGGTTCCCTCGGTGGTGTCGGTCGTGAAGTCGGGTGCGATATCGCCAAGTCGTAAAGCCATGGCGACAGGGTAAAGGGATTTCGGGAAAAGCTGATCGGTTTAGTCGGATTTAACGACTTCATTTGGCGTCCGTGCCTGTTGCTGACGCAGTCGAGGACCGCCAGAACGAGGAATCGGGTCAGACGGGGTGGGTGGCGAGTCGAGTCACGATCTGGTCACCGATTGCCAGCGACGCCGTGGCCGCAGGAGAAGGAGCGTTGAGGACGTTCACGACTCGTTTGGTCTCGGCCCACACGAAATCGTCCAGTAGTGCCCCTTGTCGAGATACGGCCTGGGCCCGAACGCCGGCCGGCGACGCGACGAGATCCTCGATCTGGACCTCGGGCACGAGCCGTTGGAGGGCCGTCACGAATGCCTTCTTCGACAGCGAGCGGTAGTACTCACCCATACCGGTACGCCAGTAGTTCTTGGCCAGCCGCCACCAGCCTGGATTGGCCAGAACCTCGGCCAGGTCCTTGCCGTTGATGTCGCCCCAGGTGTACCCCTCTCGAGCGAGTGCCAGAACGGCGTTGGGTCCGGCATGGATCGAGTCGTCGATCATTCGGGTCAGATGCACTCCGAGGAAGGGGAAGTCGGGGTCGGGTACGGGATAGATCAGCGTCTTCACCAGGAACCTCCGATGTTCGGCCAGTTCGTAGTACTCACCTCGGAACGGCATGATCCGCTCGGTGGTGGAAGGATCGGTGAACCGGGCCAATCGATCGCTGTGCAGGCCACCGCAGGTGATGACGAGATCGGCTTCGATGTCGCCGCCGGTGGTGGAGACCCGCACCGAATCGGAACGCTCGTCGATGCCGGTCACGGTAGTGGCCATGCGGATATCGGCGCCGATGCCGGTCAGGAGGCCAGCCAGGGTCCGGCAGACCTGCTTGTAGTCGGTGATCCCGGAGCTGGGCACGTGGAGAGCAGTGAAGCCGGCCGCGTGGGGCTCGATCTCGCGGAGTTCTTCCTTCCCGATGCGTCGAACTCCTACGCCGTTGGCGGCCGCTCGTTCTTCGAGGATGTCCAAACGTGGCACGTCTTCATGGCGAGTGGCCACGATCACCTTGCCGCACACGTCGTGTTTGATCCCGTGTTCTTCGCAGAAGCGGACCATCTCGGCCCGTCCCTCGGTGCAGGTCTTGGCCTTGAGGCTGCCGGGCTTGTAGTAGATGCCCGAGTGCAGCACACCCGAGTTGTGGCCCGTCTGGTGAGAGGCGAGGTCTGCTTCCTTCTCGACCAGGATGATCTTTGCATCGGGGCGCTGACCGTGCAGTTTCCAGCCGGTCGCCAAGCCAACGATGCCACCCCCGACGATCACGATCGTTTCTTGTTTGTGCTCTACAGAAGTCATGGTTTCCTCATGGCTCGATGGCCTCGGCGGATGGCGACGGACAGCAACGCCCGTTCTCGGTTTCCGGACGTTTCCTCCATCATCGGACGATGTGTCACCGGAATCAACCGATCCGGGTCACCCGTCGGTCGAGCTGTCGGGGGAAGTGGAAGAAGCATCGCTGGTCGAGTCGACGTTGGCAGCGATGCTCGGGGGAGGAATCGCGATCTGCTGACCGACCTTGATGCTGTCCACGTCCGAGATGGCGTTGAAGTCGGCCAACGCCGAAGTACTGATGCCGAAACGCTGGGCGATGACGGACAACGAGTCGCCCGGCTGGATGACGTAGGTGACCTCGGTTGGGGCCGTCGTTGTCGTTGTCTCGGCAACGGGAGGCGCGGTGGTCGACGGTGTTGTGGGCGGCGTTTCGGCTGCGGTTTCGTCGGGTGCCGACCGCCCGCATCCGGTGACCGCGATGACCAGCGCCATGCACAACCCGGTCATCGCCGGACGAACGTCGAACTTCTGTCGATGATGCATGGTCGCTCCTCGTTCGTGATCGGTTCGTCTGGGGAGTCAAGGCCCCAGAGGACGCTGATGCTCGGTCGACGCACCGCAGCTTAATTGGTGGGCTGTGCCCTGGGTTCAACGCTCGCCGGAGCCCGATTTGCGGCGACGGTCCGCAGATCGCTTCTTGGCCTTCGGGTTCGAGCGTTCGGCATCGCGACGATGCTCGGCATCGGCGCGATCTCGTGACTCGTGGCGTCGCTCGAAGTCCAAGAGTTGCTCGTCCTGCTGGGCCAGCTCGGCATTGAGCTGAATCCAGTGCTCGAGTCGCCGTTCGTTGATCAGGCCGTCCATCCGGGCCGCCCGGATGGCGCATCCCGGTTCTTGGTTGTGTGCGCAGTTGCCGAATCGGCATTCGGACGCAGCCTCGGCGATCTCCGGGAAGGTCTTCGCCAACCCGACATGGGCTTGCCAGAGGCCGACCTCTCGAATGCCAGGAGTGTCGATCACGATTCCGCCATCGGGAAGCGGGATGAGGTCCCGGGTCACGGTCGTGTGTCGTCCGCGTTTGTCGGTGGCGCGAACCTGGCCGGTCCGTTGGACTGCCCCCCCTGACAGTTCGTTGACCAGCGTGGATTTGCCGATACCCGACAGCCCGATCAGGGCCACGGTTCGGGCCGCGGTGAACCGAGCCCGAATTCGATCGATGTTACGACCGGTCACGGTCGAGATGGCCAGCGTCTCCACACCGGGAGCAACCGTCTGGATCGAGCGAACGGCTTCCTCGTGATGGGCTACCTCGTCCGCCTTCGTCAGCAGGACGAACGGTCGGGCCCCGCTCTCCCAGGCAATGACGAGTTGTCGTTCGAGGCGTCGGAGGTTCACCGGCCGGTCGAGTCCGTGCATCACGAACACGTCGTCCACGTTGGCTGCCAGGACCTGGGGCTCGGGAATCGGCCCGGGCGCTCGTCGAGCCAGCGCCGTGCGACGCTTGGCGATGCCGCTGATCGACGGTCCGTCTTCCGGGCTGTCCACGATGGTCACGAAGTCGCCCGTGGCCGGCGCCAGATCGTTTGCCGACCGCACCGAGCTCGATGCAACGGTGATGGCGTCCGATCCGTTGTACACCACCGAGAATCCGCGGCTGGCCCGACCGATCCTGCCGACCTGGTCATGGGCCGACTTGTCGGCCCACCGTTGAAGAGTCGTTGTCCAGCCGAGTTGTGTCAGATTCGGATGCGTGTCGGGGAGCTTGGCCATGGGGGATCAGCGGGAGTGGGCCGGAACGGGCTGAACGGCGAGGGAAACGATGTCGACCTTCGTCATCGATCGGCCCCCACTGACTGTTCGAGGAACTCTAGCTGGACTAATAGCAAATTCTTGGCGATCGATTCCTGCGGCGTCATGTGGGTGACACCCGAGAGCGGCAGGACCGAATGAGGCCGACCTGCGCCCAGCAACGCCGTCGACAGTTGCAGGGTGTGAGCGGCAACCACATTGTCATCGGCCAGGCCATGGATGAGCAGGAGAGGGCGGGTCAGCCGATCGGCTTCGAGGATCAGATCGGTCGTGTCGTAGTGCTGGGGGTAGGTCTCGGGATGCCCCAGGTAACGTTCGGTGTAGTGCGTGTCGTAGAGACGCCAGCTGGTGACAGGTGCGCCGGCGATGGCGGCATGGATCCGGTCGGGTCGACGCAGAACGGCCAGGGCCGCCAGGTAGCCGCCGAACGACCAGCCACGAATGGCCACCCGCGACAGATCGAGCAGGCCGGTGTCCTGGGCGATCCGATCCAGGGCCGTGATCTGATCGTCGAGTACCGGTTGGGCCAGATCTCCCCAGACAGCCCGTTCGAAACGAGGGCCGCGCCCCGGGGTGCCACGACCATCGGTGACCACCACGGCGAAACCCTGGTCGGCGAACCACTGGGAGACCAGGTGAGGGGCGTGTGCCTTGAGGACTCGCTGGGCATGGGGCCCGCCGTAGGGGTCGAGCAGGACCGGCAGCGGCGTCGTTCCGTCGTGATCAGGCGGGAAGAAGACGGCCGAACGCAGGTCGTCGCCCGAGCCGACGAAACGGGGCCGGGCAACGATCGTGGGGGGCTCGGCGAAGCTTCGTATTCGCGGTCCGTCGACGCCGATTCCAGCCACCGAGGCTGGTTCCTGCGGTGTCGCCGACAGCACCACCATGGTTCCGCCGCCGATCACCGCGTGATGCGTGCCCGGTGCCGAGGTGACCATGGTGGTCCCCGAACCGTCCACGGCGACCACGGCGACGTGGATTTCGGTGGGGTCGGTCCACACCGTGACCATGATGCCCCCGGCAACATCGCCGAGGACGGATCGAACGTTCACGTCGGGCGAGCTGATGATGCGCCCGTCGAGGCACAATGCACGAACACCGCCGTTCCCGGTGTCGTCGGGTTCGGTGGTGCGATCCTCGATCGTCACGAGGCCATGGTCGGTCCACCGAGGTGCGCCCGGCATCAACTCGACCCAGACCGGATCGGTGATGCGGTGCATCTCGGTGAGTTCCCCGACGGTATGACCGTCGTCGCCGAGGTCGAGTGCTGCGATGCTGACCAGTCGCTGGTCTCGGGTCTGGCGGACGATCAGTGGCGGGCGATCCTCGACCCAGACGACATCGGCCAAGTACTCGAAGTCTTCGCCCTCCTCCTCGCCCCGTGTCCAGCCGACTTCCTGGGTCGCTCCCCCGAGATCGGTCAGTACCAGCCCGACCCGGGCATTGCCCGATCCGGCTGCCGGGTAGCGGATCGGCACCGGAGGGGTGGCCGGTCGGGCAGGGTCACCGATCCACCATTCGCTGACGGGTCCCTGATCGACATGGGCCACCAGCAGCTGTTGGCCGTCAGGTGACCACCAGTAGCCGTGCGAGCGGCCCATTTCCTCGGCTGCGATGAACTCGGCCCGACCCCAGGACGTGAGGATGTCGTCGTCGCCCAGGAGACGGCGATCACTGCCAGGGGCTTCGGGATCGGTCAAGCGCAGCTCGTCCCCGCTGACGTAGGCGATGATCGTGCCGGTGGGATCGAAACGAGGATCGAAGACCGCATCGGCTGTCTCCACGATGGTGGTCTTGCCCGTGTCCAGATCGGCTACGAACAGTGATCCGGCGAGAGCGAACGCAGCTCGTTGGGCCGACGCGTCGGTCGAGTAGGCCACGATCCCACTGGCGGACTCCCGGGCTCGCTCTCGGCGGGCGCGCTCGGCCGCTGGCAGCGCGTCGCTTCCGTCACTCAGCAGCCCAGGATCGACGAGCAACGTTTCTTCGCCGGTGGCGACGTCGAAACGCCAGAGACACAGCAGCGGATCCCGACCCGAGCGCGACCGTAGGAAGTAGACCTGATCGCCCGAAGGGGAGACGACGAAGTTGCGGGGCACCCCGAGCGTGAAGCGGCGGGTAGCGGCGTATTGGGAAGGAAAGTCCACGGGCATGGGGTGTTTGGTCGGAGGTCACGATCGAGCGATCGCAACGTTCGTTCGAGTGGTTCGAGCGGAACCGTGCGAAGGACGCTACCGAATCTTTGGCCGTCGCACCCCGAGGTCGACCCAACCTCGAGCCACGCAGCGAACGAATTCATCAGGATCCGTGATGGCGACAGGATCGATGTGAAGGCCGATGAAGGCAGTGTCGTTGTACGAGAGCATGGTGATGTTGCTGGCCGTGCCGGCGACCGGACCGAGGGGCAACAATTCGAGAATGGCTCGTCCCGCGAACCACAGCGGGATCGGAGGGCCAGGCAGATTGCTGGTCGAGATGTCGACCTTCGCCGTCTGCTCCATCGCTGCTGCCGAAGCCAACGGCCCCGGGATGAGGCCGGCCAACCCGGTCAGGGGTCCCAGGATGCCCTGCGAACCCGAAAGGTGCTGTCGGCGTTGTGCGATCTGATCGCGAACGGCGAGGAGTTGTACGTCGACGTCGGACGGACCTCCGGGGAGGGAGATGGCCGTCGGGATGACGGCATTGTGTGCGTCGGGGTCCCCCTCTCGGCGAGTGCTGACGACGACGGTTGCCGACACGAGGGGGAGCTCGACGCCGCTGACGCTGTGATAGGCAACGACTCCCCGAGCACATGCCGTCACGAACAGGTCGTTGATCGAGTGGCCGTGATCGGCTGCTGCCCGCTTGACCTCGGCCAGCGGGAGCGACAGGAACCGTGACCGTCGGTTGCGTGACCGGGCGGTCCACAACGGAGAGACCGAGGGCTGCGTGATCTGGGTTGCCAACGATCGGGCTGCTGCCGCTGCGTCCTGACCGGCGGTGACTGCTCGGAGGGGGTCGACGGCACCTGCAGCTTGGCCGAGGAGCCCGAGAAGTCGTTCGGCGCCGCCTCGGATGCCCGATGAGCGCGTGCCCTGCTGTTCGTCGGTCACCTCTCGGAGCTCGGTCAGGAAGCCGGCGAGGTCGACGGTGGGCGGGGGCGGAGCATCCTCGCCGAACTCGAGCATGTGCTCGGCCAGTTTCAGGGCCCCCTGGCCGTCGGCGATGGAGTGGTGGAACTTGGAGACGAGGGCCGCCCTGCCCCGCGGGAGGCCAGTGATGATGGTCCAGGACCACAAGGGCCGGGTTCGATCGAAGGGGTCGGCGATCAGTTGGGTTGCGAGCTCGAGGAGTGCGGCTTGACTGGCGGGATGCGCAAGGCGAACGAAACGTACGTGCGCGTCGAGATCGAACGTGCGATCCAGCCCCCAGTGGGGGGTGCCGAGTGGTAGAGGGGCTTCGAACACTCGCTCCCGAAGCTCCGCAAGAGCGACGACGGCCTTGGCCGCGGTGGCTCGAACCCGATCGGGATCTGGCGCGGCGTCGAGAACCACGATGGCGGCCATGGTCGAGGCCAGATTCGGATTCTGCTCGAGATTCCACAGCAGCGTTTCGGTATCGGTCAACCGGCGGGGCACGGCGGGTCGGGGAGGCGGGGCGCTCGTCACCGAGTCATCATGACGCCGTTGGGGACCGGCGCGCCTGGCCCGAGGAGAAAATCAGTGGCCGGATCGCTGTCGCCGGGCCGGGGTTTGGTTCGGAGTTCAGAACCAGCTCGTCGAGCGGTTAGGCTGATCGAGACCAACGACGTCATCTTGGCGATTGGTCATGACGTCGGTGGGCCTGCCGATAGGGCTGGTACACAAAACAGCGAGACGAGGTGTCACGGAAAATGGTGAAGGTCTGGATCGATCAGGATCTCTGCACGGGCGATGGTCTCTGCGCCGAGATCGCTCCCGATGTGTTCTTCGGAATGGACGATGGCCTGTATTACGTGAAGGAGGCTGCCGCCAATTTCGGAACCGAGAAGCTGTTCGACGGATCGGCCAATCCGGCCGGCGCCGAAGGTATGGCCCGCGTTCCTGACGGTGGTCTCGATCGAGTGATCGAATCGGCCGAAGAATGCCCGGGCGAGTGCATCTTCATCGACATCGAGGACTGATCAGCACAGGCTCGGGATGATCCGATCGATGGCGCGGCCACCAGGTACGCCACGGTCACTCGGCCCGGACTGAGAGGCCCCGGGCACGGCGTCAGTTCACGGCCGTCCGAAACGGAGCCGATGCGATGGGTCCAACGACCCCGTCGCCATTTCGAGAGTCCCGCAGGGCTGGGCCGAAAGGCTCAGCTCTTGTCGTTTTGGGCCGATGGGAGCTGAGTGCGCGTCCTCAATCTCGCTCTCGCCGGCCTCCTGTTCGCCTGCCTCGTGGTGATGTGGTCGCAACGCGCCGGAGTCGTGGAGGCCTACACCGATCCGCGCCCGCCTCTCGAGCTTCGCTTCGATGGACTGGATCTCGTCGTCGAGACCGCAGCCTCGACGCCGTCGCCGTACCTGCTCGAACGACCCCTTCCGCTGGTGGTCCCGATGCCGGGTCCGTTGGGTGCGGCCGAACCGGAACCGGTGCTTCTCACGGGAGGTACCGCAGAGATCGGAGGTCTGGTGCTGGGCCCCGATGGCCCGGTCGCAGGCGCCACCGTTCGCGTCGAGCGTCACACGGCGGCAGGATCGGTAGCCGTGGATCTGGTGACCGATGCCGACGGCACCTGGAAGCTGGATGGGCTCCTTGGTGGGCGATTCCGGGTCCGATCCTTCGTCCCGGGGTTGTTGATGCAGCGCTCTCCCGACGTGTTCTTTCTCGACGAGAATGGCAGATTCCGAACCGACGCACTGCTCGAAGGGCCCAGCTCGATTCCCGTTCTGGAAGCCCACCACGTCGACACCGTCACCGTCGGAGACGCGGGCCCCGTTGTCTTCACGGCCGGTCTCGAGTTGGTCGATGCCGAGGGCAGGTTGGTGCTCATGCCCCAGGATCGCCTGCAGCTGGGGATCTCGTTGATCGGGCCGGTCACCTTGTTGTCGGCCAACACCGTGCGGACCAATGAATTCGGAGCAGGTTCGTTCCTGATCTCGTGCCAGGACGTTGGTCCGGTGACCGCCCTCTTGGCCCAGGTTCTCGACGAGACGCAGTCCTTTCCCCTGTTCGATTGTGTGCCGCTTCCCGAGCTTGCCGATCCCGACAGCACGGTTTCCGACAGCACTGGCCCTGGCGTCGAAGGAGTGATCGGCGGTGATTAGCTCTCGTGCCGATCGCTTCGCCGGCAAGTTGCAGACGGTCGTGCGATTGTTTGCTGCCGTCGCGCTGTCGGCCATCGTCGTGCCCCCGGTGGCTGCCGGTGTCGCCGCGGTCACGATCTTCAAGGCGCCGCTTCCCGGTGAGTTGCCCGATCAGCGACCCAACTTCGTGGCTGTTCCCTCACTGGTGCTCGACCGTGACGGCAACGAGATCGGGCAGTTCCGCGGCTTCGATCGCACGGTCGAAGTCGTTCCGTCGGATATTCCCGACACCATCAAGGATGCCGTGGTGGCAATCGAGGATCGTCGCTTCTGGGAACACGACGGCGTCGACCTCGAGGGAGTTGCTCGAGCGGCCCGGGTCAATCTGGAACTCGGCGAAGTGGCCCAGGGTGGCTCGACGATCACGCAGCAGTACATCAAGAACGTCTATCTCACCGGTGAGCGCTCCTTCGAGCGGAAGTTTCGCGAGGCCCTTCTGGCCACCGAACTCGAGACGCAGCTGACCAAGGACGAGATTCTCTTCAACTATCTGGAGACCGTCTACTTCGGGTCGGGAGCGTATGGGGTCGGTGCCGCAGCGGAGGTGTACTTCGACAAACCGGTCTCCGAACTGGACGTGTCGGAGGCAGCAACGTTGGCCGGAGTGATCCAGGCTCCGACGCAGCTCTCGCCTCGGGTCAACCTCGAAGCGGCTGAGGAACGCCGAAAGCTGGTGCTCCAGGCCATGCTCGATGTGGGGTACATCACCGTGGACGACTACGACCGCCAGGCAGCTCGGCAGTTGTGGGAGGTCGCCAACGGCAACCGACCCGACGGACCGGTCACCGTGATCGCTCCTCCACCGTTGAAGGGGGCATCGGACCATCCCTACTTCGTCGACTGGATCGAACGCCAGATGTTGGATCTGGTCGGCCCGGATCAGCTGTATCGAGGTGGGTTGACGATCCAGACAACGATCGATACACCCCTTCAGGAACGGGCCGAGGACGTGGTGGCGGCCCGACTCGAGAACACCGAGTACCCCATCGAGATGAGCATGACGTCGATCGATCCAAGGACGGGGCAGGTCCTCACCATGGTTGGTGGACGGGATTACGGGACCAGCCAGGTCAATCTGGCCACGGGGGGAAGCACCGGGTTCCAACCAGGTAGTGCGTTCAAGCCGATCGTGTTGGCCGAAGCATTCCGCCGAGGCATCGGTCCCGAGACCGTCTACCCAGCCCCGGCGACGTGGGATGTCCCCGGCTGCACCGGCGAGAGCTGCACCATCAGCAACTATGACAACAGCGAACGCGAACCGATGTCGTTGCGCCAGGCCATGGCCGACTCGGTCAACACGGTCTTCGCCCAACTGATCACCGATGTCTCGGTCTCCGACACCATCGATCTGGCCAGACAACTCGGTTTCACACGCTTCACCGAAAGTACGCCCTACGGGGCCAGTGTGGCGCTGGGAGCGGTGGAGACCTCTCCACTGGAGATGGCGTCGGCGTACGGTACGTTCGCGAACCGTGGTGTCCGATTCGAGCCGGTCGGGATCCTGAGGGTGGTCGATCCGGACGGAAACGTGCTGATCGACAACACGGCGGCACCGGGAACCCGAGTCCTGGAGCAGAATCAGGCCGACAATGTCACCGCGGTCCTCGAGGGCGTGGTTCTCGACGGAACCGGGACCCGGGCTTCGGTTGCCGGCCACGCCATCGCAGGCAAGACGGGTACGACCCAGGCCTATCGGGCGGCCTGGTTCGTGGGGTACAGCCCAACACTGACCACTGCGGTCTGGATGGGGTATGCCGATCGCCTCGACTCGTTGTTCGACGTCAACGGCGTTTCCCAGGTGACCGGTGGCAGCCACCCAGCCATTGCCTTCCGTGAGTTCATGGCCGCCGCGCTTGCCGGCCGGCCGGGTGACGCGTTCCCCGAGCCCCAGGAGCTCGACGTTTCGGTCGAGTCCAATGGCGACTTCGAGCCACAACGCCAAGAGGCCACGGTGGTGGGTACCCGCGACGTACCGCTGACGCTCCCGGACGCCTGCCGCGGTCCGTGCGTCATCTCCAATGTGCCGCTGCCCCCCCTCGTTGCTCCACCGACGACCGCAGTTCCTGGGCCTGCGCCCACGCAATCCTCGATTCCCGGTCCGGCAACGTCGGCCCCGCCGGTCTCCAACGGAGAGAACCCATGACCGCCACTCCACGTACTCCTGCCTCGACGTCCACGGCGACGCGGACTCAGCGATCTCGTGCCGTGACGGCATCGAACGCTACCGCGACGGGCTCCAGGACCAGGAAGACGCCGGTCCAGATCCCGATCGAGGCCGACTCGTCCAGCGGTGCGGCTGGCACCAAGGTTCGACGCATCGGCGGGGTCGCTCCCTTCGTGGCTCCTCCGGGCCGTTTCGCCCAGCGTCGAGTGACGCGTACCTGGGGTCGCAGAGGCTTCGTTCCGCTGAGTCCGGGCCGCGAGAAGAGGCGTCATCGCATTCTTCCTCGCACGGTCATCGGCATCTCTTCGATGCTGCTCGCCCTCGGGGTCGGTGCGGCGTTTGCCGGCGCCAGCTTCTACGCCTACTACGACAATCGTCTGGCCCAGAACGAGCAAGAGGTCGCTCGTTTCGTCGACGGATTCGACGCACAGTTCACCGATGCCTCCGGCTCGCTCGAGCAATTGCGCCTCGATTCCGTCGACGAGATTCGCGCCGAACTGGCACCGCTGGGCGACTACACGACCGATGCCAAGGGTGTTCTGGGGTTGCCGGGTATTGCTGGTCCGTCGGTTTGGCTGGTCGAGACCCGGAGCGAGTCGGGCCAGCCCGTCGCAGGGGCTGCCTTCGCCGTGACCGGTCATGAGGGTGGCACCGCGCTGGTGACCAGCCTGCAGGTGGTGATGGCATCAACGGTGGATCCTGGCCCCGGTATCACGTTGGTCAAGGGCGATCAGCGGCTGGCGGCGACACTGTGGGCGTGGGATCCGGTGTACGACTTGGCGCTGCTGTTGGTGGATGAGTCGATACCGCTGCTCGAGGTCGCCTCGCCGTCGGTGCAACGGACTGCGTTGGGCGGTCGAGTCTTCGCCATGAGCGGATTGGGTGGTCAGGGGGCGACGGCCTCTCCCGGAGTACTCATCGATCGATCGCCATCGGGCCTTCAACACACCGCGACCATTGGCTCGTTCTTCGAGGGAGGTCCCTTGCTGGACGGCGAAGGTCGGGTGATCGGCGTTGCCACGTCGAGCTACCGGCCCTTCGGGATCGACCCCGGCCCGGTGGCCCAGGCTCCGGACATCGAGGCGGTGTGCAGCCGAGTACTGCGGTGCGCCGATGTTCGGTCCGATCTGTCCGTCCAGTTCGAACTGGGTGAAGCCGGCAACTGACACGCCCTGGCTCGTGTCGATCGAGTCTCGCCAGGGCCTAGGCCGAACGGCTCATTCGAACTCGACGAGGCCAGTAGCAGTAAGGCTTTGTCGAACGCTGCCGATGTAGAAGGTATGCGGACACCCTCAGACGCGATGAATAGACGGCGCCAAGCCGTGTCGCGTCAGGCGACGGACCGCTCTTCTGGCCGTCCCATCCAGTATCGACTCCCCAAACCGACGGTAGAAGCGATCGAGAAAGAAAAAGTTGCCGTCGTCGAAACGATCGACGAGGACTACACCCCGCTGGTTCGGGGAGTACTGCGAGCTGCTTCCACGCTGTTCCTGGGACAGGCGCTCAGCGCCATCTTCATCTCCAATTTCCGGGGAGCGGAACTCCAGATCAAGTTTCTCTGGAAGTTCCTGCCCAATGTGGCCATCCTCACGGACCGGGCGTCGTTCGTGAAGATCGTCACCTGGTCGACCTCGTTCGCCTGTGTCATCACGTGCGCCGCGGTGCTGGCCGGGTTGGTCCGACACCGCAAGGAGCGTCAGCTGCTCGATGGCTGGGCCATGGGCCTGCTCATGTCCGGTCTGCTCCTCCTCTTCCAGTACGTCCGCCACGTGCTGCATCCACCCGTCATCGATGGCTGGATCCTTGCTCAAACCACGGCCGGCGTCATCGCCGCCACGGTCGTCTTCCTCGGGTTCCGTCCCGGGGCACCGATCTCGGCCTCGGCCGAGCGTTCCACCGACCGGACTCGTCCGCATCGGAGTGGAGCATCAACCCCCCAATCACGTAACACAACCAAGGAATACTCATCATGAACAAAGGTCGGATTTCTCGACGAGGCGCGCTCGTTGCCACGGCGATCACGGTGTTCGCAACCCCGGCGTTCGCCTCGCTCGTCGTGCAGAACTTCATGGAGGCCGACATCAGCGTTGCCGCGGCCTGTTTCGTGAAGGTCGCCGGAAATGACATCGGCTCCTACACAGCCGTCGATGCCGACGATCCCAACGCAGGGTTCGACGGCACCACCAACACCATCACGGTCGACGGCGCGGGTCTGCTGGAAGAGAAGCTCACCGTGCGGGGCATGATCGGTGATCGGGTCACCTACACCGACGTCGTCCGCTACCAGAACAACTGCAATGTGCCGCTCGACGTGACGCTTGTCGCCTCGGCGCCCACGGCCACCGGTGATTGGACCGATCGTTCGGCCCGGATCTACCTGTCGTCGGTTACCGCACCCACCGGCAACCCTGGTGCTCCTGCCAGTGGTTGGGACGCAACTCCCATCGTCGTCGATGCCGGCACCGGCAACATCCCGGTGACGAATGCCCAGACCGGCACGGTCACGGTGGCACCGGGTGCCGAAATTCGGGGAGCCATCTCGGTGTCGGCCGGCGTGAACGCGGTCGCTACCGGCATCGGCACCGTGAACTGGGTTGCAGAGGCCGAGAACAGCAACTGATTCCTGGGGTTGTCGCGGGCTCGTCCCGTAGCTCTGCTCGGATCGGTGACGGCACGTCCTGTTGCTCTCAACAGATCTGGCCGACTGGTCAGTGCAAGAACAAGGATCGGCCACCCCGTTGGGTGGCCGATCCGCGTTCTGGTTCAGCTGTCACCCCTGCCGAGGACGAAAATGGCAGCCAGTCCGGCAATGGCTTTACCGAGACCGATCGGCTCGCTCGGTACCTGTTGACCTGGCGTCCCACCGACGTGGGTCAGCGTCGCGGTCTGCTGGTCGAGAGGTAGGGTCACGGAACGTTCGATGGCTGCATTGACCTCGGCCCCGATGATCACGGCGATGGCGCTCAACTGGAAGAAGATGATGATGGCGGCGATCGACCCGAGAATCCCGTAGGACGCCGGCATTCCACCGGCGAAGGAGAAATAGAGCGCAAAGAGCCCGGCGAAGGCCAAGAACGACATCGTGCCGACGATGGCGCCCGGGTTCTTCCACGGGGTCTTGGGAGCCCGGTCCGGTCCGAATCGGTACAGCAGCGTCAAGCCGCCTGCCATGGCCACTGCCAGCAGCGGGAACCGCAGGATGTTCAACAACAGTTGGGTCGGCCCGGACAACCCGACCTCGTCCATGACGCGAGGAAGAGCCCCGAGGAGGAACACGATGGCGACGACGCCGACGATGGCCCCGGCGGTGAACAACCAGGCGATCCCGCGGACCTTCCAACCCTTCCGTCCTTCGACGGCTCCGTAGGCCAGGTTGACCGAGAGCACGAGCTTCTGGACGGCTCCCGATGCCGAGAACAGCGCGAGAAAGATCCCGACGGCAAGCGCCGTTGGCCCACTGTTCTTGGCCTCGGCGACGGCGATCGTGAGTTGGTCCTTCACCAGCTCGGCCGTTCCCGGGTCCATGTTGGCGGCCAGGCTGTCGATCTGGTCGGAGATCTCGGTGGGGTCGGTCACGATCGAGTAGATCGAGACCAGGGCGATCAGGGTGGGGACGAGGGCCAACGTCGCGTAGAACGCGATACCAGCCGCCATGATGACGACGTTGTGGGCCTTGATGCGAGCCAGGATGTTCTTGATCATCCTTCGGGGGTCTCCTCGAGGTCGATGATGTGGGCACCGGTTCGATCACGGTTGGGGCTGTTGGTGGGGTCGATCCGGACCCCTTTGGCCGTGAACCGTCGCTGCGGGAAGTTGAGACGGTCGATCACCACGGCTATCAACCCGAGCAGGACGCCACCTGCGCAAAGGAGCAGCACCGCGGTCTGTGTCATGGGAGCACTGCGGTCTGTGTCATGTCGTCCTCCGACGTGGTTCGCCCTGCTCACCGAGCGTATCGAGCAGCCACCGGTCACCCGAGCACTGGCCGATCGGATTTTCGTCGAGGGGTCGCCGTCGACGGATCAGATGCGACGACTCGGTCACGGTCACGAGGGTGGTCGGACGACCACGGTGACGGAGGATTCGGTGCGGTCGGACCAACGCGACTTGTAGTCCATGTCCATGCCGAGGTCATAGACGGAGGCATCCCCCGAGCACAACAGCGAGTTCACCTGGTGGGCTTGCAGGAGGTTGCCTATCGAGAGATGGGCGGCCGCTTCGACGTAGCTCAGCTGCAGTCCTCGATAGCGATCACCCCGAACGCCTCCGAGGATGAAGCCGAGATCCTGCCCGTCGAGCGTGGCGATGAAGCACCGGCACCGATGCCGAACCTGGAGACGATCGATCATCGTCCGGTAGAAGAGTTCCATTGGCTCGGACGTGATGCCATCGCGGTCGCGGCCCTTCCAACTGCGGCGCTCGATGGCCAGCAGTCGGTCCATCAGATCGGGGTGTCGGCTAACATCGACGAACTCGACGCCCGCCCCCTCGGCTGCCCGCTTCGCCTTGCGCAGGTTGCGTCGGAAGGTGGGTGACCGTCGCTGCCACCAGCCTTCACCATCGAGTTCGGCCAGCCGTCGCACGATTCCCGGGACCGCACCCACGGTCCCCAGGCGACTCAGTGGTCCGGCCACTTGGCGGGCGAGATCCAGATCGGCGGGAAATCCGGGAAGGACGAGCGATGACGAGGGCTCGGCCTCGAGCCGTTCGGCGACCCTCTCGGCGAGGGCCGTCAGGTCACGGCCGAGCATCGGACACGCGAAGCCCCACAGCGGCTCCATCCCCGCGACGAGTCGCTCGCTGTCCGTCGCTTCGTAGGACGCGAGCAGGGCGACGCAGTCGCCGTGGCGTATGACCATCGGCTCGGAGGCGGGTGCGAAGCCTCGGTGTACCGGCAGGATCCAGTCAGGTCCGCTGCACCAGGAATCGATCCCGGGGGTGACGTCGACGGCTGCTTCGATCTCGCTACTGCTGATCTCCGACAGTTCGGGCGGCACGAGCGGCGACGTGGCTCTGACTAGTCGATCTGTTGAAGGAGTTGCTCGTACCGTGCCCGCTTGCGTCTCGACACCAGGCTCTCCACCAGGCGAAGCTTCTGCGTGGACCGATCGACCTGCTTGCCCAGTCGATGGATCTCCTTCTGGGCGGTGGAGAGTTGCTGGGCCGAGGCCGATTCGCTCTCCTGCCAGGCAGCCCAGGCGCGGTCGATCTCGGCTTGAGCCTTCTCGAGGCGCTCGGTCTGGACAGCATGAGCTGTCTGCAACTGGTGGAAATCGTGTTCGAGTCGCTGCCGCTCGGTCTGTTCGGCTTCGAGGTCGTCGGTGGTGGAGCGGAGCTTGGCTGCTGCGGTGTCTCGTTCGGACTCGGCAACGGCGGCTCGGACCTCGGCCTCGGTCACTCGATCCGTCATCTGTGTGATCTCGGCCAGTACCGCAGCCAGCCCATCCGACACCGCGGGATCGCGCAGGTCGATCACCGATCGGTCGAACTCCTTGTCGAGCCATTCGCTCGACATCAGCCACGAACCGTCTTCGGCTCGTTCCACCTCGTCGACTTCGCCGGTTGCCAAACGCCGCCGAAGCGCCCGTTCCGAAACGTGCCATCCACGAACGGCATCTCGAATTCCCACCATTTCCCGCGCCATTCGTCGCAATCTAGCGACCCGACAGCCCGGATGGCTCAAGAGCGATTAGTCCCAACAGCATGACCGGATCAGCGGCCCGGCCCGTCGTCGCCACAGAGACGCTCGTAGGTACGTCGGCTTCGACGCGAGACCAGAGCTTCCAGGGTGTGCACGGACCTTCGGGCGCCGTCGAGTTCCGAGCGCAGCCAATCGATGGTTCGATCTCGGGCACTGAGGATCTCGGCCAGTTCATCACACGTTCTGGCCAGCTCGCGGTGTGCGTCCTGGAGTTGTTCGCTGCGCAAGAGGTTCTCGCTGCGTAGCGCGGCGTTGTCGACTTCGAGCCGGTGTCGCTCGGCTTGTTCTGCTTCGAGGTCGTCGGTCAGTCGTCGAACCTTGCCGACGGCGGCCAGCCGTTCTTGGGTCGCCAGGTCGGCCTTGGTTTCGGCCGCCCCGGTGCGCTCGCTCAGAGCAATGACCTCGTTGAGCGCCTCGGCCAGGCCGGTTGCCACCATCGGGTCCCGAAGGTCGATGATGGTTTCGTGTTCCTCCAGCTCGACACGTGACCCAAGATCCGGCATGGACCGCAACCTAGTTTCTCGTCGTCGGGGATACGGGGATGCTTGTCGAAGCTTCGGAGTGGCGCGTGCCCGCAGCGGAATCGGGCCGGACCGAGCTGCGAGGATGCTGTAAGAAAGGTGTTTGGTGGTCGTCGCAGTTGGTTCATCTTTGTGAAATGAGCCGTTGACGGGTGCTCGGTACCTTCGTTCCATGAAGTGCCCGGACGTTGATCCCTTCCTCGGAACGGAGGTGTCCCAGCTGCGTCCTCCCCGCGGACTGGCCGCAACGTGGTGGCTTCCGAAGCCTCAGGTCGGTAACACCCATCCCGGGGCGTGCAGCCCTCTGGGCATGGTCTCGGCCTGCGCATACTCGGGTGCCTACCCCACCGGCTACGGGTTGTACGACAAGAGCACCGAGGGGCTTCCCGCCCCGTTGTTCGATCGCTATCAATCCTCGGGATTCACCCATTTCCAGCAGTCCGGAACCGGGGCCATTCGGAAGTACTACAACTATCTGCGGGTGACGCCGATGTTGGGTCCGCTGGACGAACTCGGGACCAGTTGGCCGCTGTGGGACGAGACCGCCGAACCCGGCTACTACGCGGCCACCTTGGGCGGCGGTCGCCCGACCGCTGATCAGGCGGTGGGGGACGGCGAGGTCGGCATCCGGTCCGAGATCACCGTAGGGCCCAAGTCGGCCGTGCACCGCTACCGGTTTCCGTCGATCGAAGATGCTCGTGTCGTGGTGGACCTCTCGTGCGGCGGGTTGGTGATCGAGCACGGACGAACGGTCCCGATGAAGGCATCCATCGAGAGTCTCGGTGGGGGAGCTGTCTGTGGTCAGGTGGTCATGGAGGGCGTGCCGGTATCGATCTATGCCGAGCTGGACGCTCCCGCTTCCTGGCGCTCGATGCTCTGGTTCGATCGTCGGTTGATGGAGGGCGGTTCCCGACTCGAGTTCGACTCGCTCCGAGAGACGACGTTGCGTGCCTTCGGGGCGATGTTTCGGGGCCCGATCGAGGCCGGCGACGTCGTCGAACTTCGCATCGGTTTCTCGTTGCGAGGTGTGGAGCAGGCTCGTGCCAATCTCGTCGCAGACTGCGGAACCACGGGACCCGTCTTCTCTCGCCGGCGTCGGCTGACGACCGAGGCGTGGGCCGAGGTCCTGGATCGAATCGAGGTGACAGGAGGATCACCGGATCGTCGGTCGGTGATGGCCACGGCGCTCTACCACTCCCTGATCAAGCCTTGTTTGGCCGCTGACGAGAGTCCGTTCTGGGACAACGACGGGCCCTTCGCCTTCGACATCGCGACGATGTGGGACATCTACAAGACGCAGATTCCACTGTTGACCCTGATCGCACCGGACAAGACGGTCGAGCTGCTGGCTGCGTTGCTCCGAGTCGCCGAACAGGAAGGAAACTTCCCGATTGGCTATCGGATGGCTCGGGGCGCAGATCGATTCTCTCGTCAGGGCAGCGCCTTGGCCCACACCGCCTTCGCTGATCTCTGCCGACTCGGTCTCGGCGACTTCGATTGGGAATGGGTGCTGCTCCACCTTCATGCCGACCTTCGTCGGACCTACGGTGAGGACTACCTGGAGAACGGCTTGGCCCATCCGATCACCCACACGTTGGATCTGGCCACCGGCTACGACTGCACGGCCGAGATCGCCGAGCGGGTGGGCGACCTCGAGCTCGCCGACCGATTCCGGCTGCTGGCCGAAGGCTGGGCGGCCGCGTTCGATCCGGCGACCGGCCTGCTGGTCGACTCGACCTTCTACGAAGGCGGCCGGTGGAACTATTCGTTTCGGTTGCTGCACGACATGTCGACCCGGATCGCCCTCGCAGGTGGCGACGAGGCGTTCGTGCGCTTGCTCGACGCCTTCTTCGGATTCGACGCCGAGCCGGTCGAACAACTCGGACGGTCTCCGTCGGAACACGAGGTTGCCGCCGGCTACCTCCTCGACCGATTCGAGGGTCTCAACAACGAACCGGACATGGAGGCACCGTACGCCTACCACTACGCCGGTCGCCCGGACCGGACGGCCGAAGTCGTTCACGCCATCACGCAGAACATGTTCGGAACCGGACGCGGCGGTCTGCCCGGTAACGATGACTCGGGGGGCTTGAGCTCATGGTATGTCTGGGCATCGCTCGGGCTGTTCCCGGTGGCAGGCCAGGGTGTGGTGTTGATCAGCACGCCGGCCTTCGCGCAGTCCCGGGTGCGGACCGCTCGAGGCGAGTTCTCCGTGATGGCACGGGGATTCGTCGAACCGACACCGGACAGCCCCGCCCAGTTCATCCAGTCGGCCTCGCTCGATGGGGTTGCTCTCGATCGGAGCTTCCTGACCCTGACCGAGCTCCACGCCGGGGGCGAGTTGCTGCTCGAGCTGGGAGCGACACCATCAGCGTGGGGCACGGTGGCTCGGCCGCCCTCGAACCGGGGCGGCCGGCCGTCACCATCCTCAGAACTCAAGAAAGGGATCGAATGACTTCAAACCCTCCCTCCTGGACGTCCGGTCGCCGGTCGACGAGTCCGACGCAAAGACTCGTGATCGTGGTGCGGGCCGACCCGGTGATCTGCGGCCATTCGGGCGAGGCTCGGAACTTGGCCGAGGTCGCGATCGAACGTGGATTCGACGATGTCCGGATCGTGACCTGGCCCATCGAGGTGGTTCAGGCAGCCGGTCTTCCGTTGAAACCACTGGACACGGTCATGCCGTACTCGCCCGGGATCACGGTCGAACGTCCGGGGGCGGTCGGCGATTACAAGGTGCCCGACGGGCGCTTCACCTCGGCCATGAAGGGACGGTTGTTCGAGCTCTTCACCGACGGGGTTCCCACGGTCTGTCTGTCCCTGTACCTGCTCCCGCACGCGACCGTGGTTCAGGAGGCCCTGGTGGCGGCGCGGGCCTCGGGCCTTCCGTGCAATGTGGTGACGCTGGCCGAGGCCGTCGGATCCGACATCACGAACATCGCGCGCAACTGCGTCACCGATGGTCAACTCGGGGCCGCCGCGTATCTGTTCTCCACCTATCTTGCTCATGATCATTGCCTTGCCGTCTCCGACTTCACCAAACAGCAGATCGTCGAGTCGGCCGAGGTCGTCGATGACGAGCTCGGTTCGACCTTCGCCCCGCAATGTCGCCGTCGGGTGCGCATCAGCTATCCCGCGATCGACACCGCGGCCTACATCGGCATCGAGCCGGCGCTGATCGCTCCTGTTCTCCGTGGACGGGGTCTGGAGCAGGACCAGTACGTGCTGTTCCTGTCGCGGATCACTCCGGCAAAGGGTGTGGATGACCTGATCGACGCCTATCGCCGATCGGCGGTGCGGCATCGGATGCCGTTGGTCATCGCGGGTACGGGACCCAACCTGGGTGCCATGCGGGCCCGAGCCGAAGCCAGTTTCGACGAGGGTGGCGTGGTGGTCTTCTTCGACGATGTCGACGATGCAGAGAAGTCGGTTCTGATGGCCGGGTGTGCCGCCTATGCCTTGCCCAGCAAGCCTGCGGTCGAGTTCGTCGAGACGTTCGGGATCGCCCTGGTCGAGAAGATGCTGGCCGGGGGCGGGCCCATCATCACCACTCGAACCGGTGGAATACCCGAAGCAGTCGGCGACACCGCGATCGACATTCCGGCAGGTGATCCGGCTGCGCTGGCCGATGCGCTCGATCTCGCCACACTGGGGCTGTCGGCGGCCGAGCGTAGGAGCCGAGCCGATCTGGCTCGGGCCCACGCCGTGCAATTCGATCGAGGCGTCGTGTTCGATCGAATGATGGAGCCGGTCATGTTGCCGCTCGAGCGCGACCTCGCCCTGGCCTGAACCGCAGACCGACGCTGCCTCAGCCCAGGTGCCTCAGCCCGAGGTGGTCCGGACCGAGGCGGTGGCGGTGAGCGATGCCAGATCCTGGGTTGCTCGGCCAGCCCGCATCGGGACACAGCTCTCGGGAAGCTCGAGGGTCGTTTCGATACCTCGCGCCACCACCTCGTCGAGAAATCGGGGCAGGTGATCCATGGCGCCGGTCGGGAGATCGTGCAGCACGAGCACCGTGTGCTCGTTGGTGTGCAGATCATCCAGTGCCGTGTCGACCCAGCCATCGATGTCCACCCAGTCCCGGGGGACGCTGTTCCACAACAGGACCGAATAGTCCTCGGCTCGGAGCAGTTCGACGGCAGCAGGGCTGAACAGGTGAGGGCCGAGATGGCCCCCATGCCCGAACGGGCGGAACCAGATCGGGCCTCGGGATGTCGCTTGTTCCGGGCTGGGCGTGCACCGCCAGGCGGGCACGTTTGCATCGAGCAGATGCTGTGTGTCGAGGATCTCGTGGTTGGCATGGGCCGGGTCGAGATCGTCCCCGAGCGGCACGCGGTGGTTCATGGAGTGGTTGACCACGATGTGTCCTTCGGCCAGACACCGGCGGGTCAAGGCCGGTCCCTCCGGCGCTGCCAGCATCTGGCCGATCACACAGAAGTAGGCCGGAAGTCGGCGTGCGGCCAGTGCGTCGAGCACCGCCGGCGTGGTGTCGGGCGACGGGCCGTTGTCGAAGGTCAGCGTCAGCCGGGTCATGGTGGGCATCGTACTCCGGGCCGTCTTGGCCGGGAGGTCGAGCGGCGTGGCACGACAGCGCCTGATGCGTGGTGCGGCCGGTCCGTCGAGTAGAACGGCCCGATGGCCCAATTCGTGATTTCGGTGCGGACGTTCAAGGGAGTGACCGAGGTCTTCGACTACATGGCCGACCTGCGAAACTTCGCAGAGTGGGATCCTGGTGTCAGCAAGGTGGCACAGGTCGTGGGCGATGGCGGTGGTGTCGCTTCGTCGTTCGATGTCGACGTGAAGGGTGTCGGCAAGGATCTGACCCTGCGGTACGAGACCACTCGCTACGAGCCGCCGACCGTGGTGGTGGCCCGGGCCGAGAGCTCGATGTTCACGTCGCTCGACAGGATCGAGGTCGTTGCCGACGGTGCCGGGTCCATCGTCACCTACGACGCCCAGCTGACCTTGAACGGCCCCCTGGGGATCGCCGATCCATTGCTGGGTTTGGTGTTCAAGCGGATCGGGGGCCGGGCGGCCAAGGGACTGGTTCAGGTGCTCGACGGCGAAGTCGTCTGAGCGAACGGTCGTCGAAGGTGGACGACGAACCGGTATCGACGCGGCCCTACGTTCCGGCCCTCTCGAAGTGCTAGAACCAGGGCATGGGACGATTGACTCCACGACCGAGAGCCGAGATGAGCGAGGCGCAGCAGGCGCTGTACGACCAGATGGTCGAGGGCCGAGCGGCGACAGCCGACGGTCACATCGGTGGCCCGTTCGATGCCTGGTGTCTGAATCCTTCGACCGGCCGTCGGGTCTGGCAGCTCGGAGGGGCCATTCGCCACAAGCCCTCCATCGACCGCCGCTACATCGAGTTGGCCATCCTGGTCACCGGTCAGTTCTGGCAGGCCCAGTTCGAATGGTTCGCTCACGAGCCCATGGCCCGAGAGGCCGGTGTACCCGAGGGAATCATCGCGTCGGTGAAGGTCGGTGACGAACCGGACTTCACCGCGTCGGGGTCCAACCCGAGCGACGAAGCCTGTTATCGGTTCTGCTCGATGTTGCACCGCGATCGGGCTGTCGACGACGCAACCTACTCCGCGGCCATCGAGCAATTCGGAGAGGCTGGTGTTGCCGAGCTGATCACGACGTGTGGGATGTACACACTGGTGTCGATGACGCTCAACACGTTCCAGGTCGATCTGCCCGACGGTGCCGAGTTGCCGTTTCCCGCTCATTCGTGACACCGCCACTTGCATCCGACGGTGAACGCTCGACGGTGCGCGTCACCTGTACGCATGATTGTCCGGATGCGTGCTCGACGTTGGTCACCGTCGAGAACGGTACGGCCGTGGCGATCGGGGCGGACGATCGTCACCCCGTGACCGGCCGCCACCTGTGCTCCAAGGTCGACCGATACCTCGAGCGGGTCTATGACCCGACCCGGTTGACCACACCGCTACGTCGGGTCGGGGTCAAGGGTCGAGGCGAGTTCGAGCCGATCACCTGGGACCGAGCCCTCGAGGAGATCACGCAACGATGGCGCCAGATCATCGACGACTCCGGTCCCGAAGCGATCCTGCCCTACTCGTATCTCGGCAGCATGGGCGCATTGGCCGCGTTCGGTCCCTCGTTCGCACTGTTCAACCATCTCGGCGCCAGTCAGTTGCAGCGGTCGATCTGCGGCGGTCAAGCCCTGGCCATCAACAACGCCCTGGGGCCCATGCAGGTCGATCCCGAACTACTACCCCATGCCGAGCTGATCATTTGCTGGGGTATCGACGTGGTGTCGACCTCGATCCACACGTGGGACCTGATCCGATCGGCCCGCAAGAACGGGGCGCGGTTGGTGGTGGTCGATCCGTACCGCTCGCCGACGGCGAAGCGAGCCGATGTCCATCTTGCCCTTCGCCCGGGTACCGATGGGGCGCTCGCGCTCGGCATGGCCCATGTCGTGATCGCCCAGGGCCTCACCGACGAGCACTATGTCGAACAACACACGCGTGGCTTCGACGAGTTCGCGGCCGAGGTTGCGCTGTGGCCGCCGGACCGCGCCGCCGAGGTCACGGGGCTTGCCGAGAATCAGATCATCGAGCTGGCTCGACAGTATGCAGCGGCGGTGCCGGCGGCCATTCGTTTCGGCGTTGGCATGCAACGGGCCGCTGGTTCGGGAATGGCAGTGCGGGCCATCCAATGCCTTCCGGCCTTGACCGGGCAGTGGCGCCATCGCGCCGGCGGCATCGTCAACGCTCGGACGATGGCGTTGCTCGGCTTCGACAAGATGTGGGGCCCCGGTCCCGGTTCGGCCCGAACGTTCAACATGATCCAGCTCGGCCAGGCGCTCACCGACTCTGCGCTCGACCCGCCAGTTCAGGCGCTGTTCGTGTGGAACTCGAATCCGGCCATCATCTCCGGGGACCAGAATCACATTCGGCGAGGGCTGGAGCGAGAGGACCTGTTCACCGTGGTGCACGACCTCTTCCTGACCGACACCGCCCGCTATGCCGACATCGTGCTGCCGGCGCCGTCGATGATCGAGCACGATGAACTGGTCGGGTCCTGGGGGTTCAACTACGTCTCGGTGAATCGGGCTGCGATCGCTCCCATCGGTGAGTCGAAGCCCAATAGCGAGGTCGCTCGTCTGTTGGCAGACCGGCTCGGTATCGAGGACCCCGTCTTTTCGATGAGCGATGCCGAGCTGATCGGTTTCTGCCTCGACGGTTCGGGGGCCGAGGAGGCCGGCGCGTCTGCGGGCCGCCTCGACGAGGAGGGCTTCGTCCGTCTGCCCCATCCCGGCGGTGAGGTCCCGTTCGCCCACGGCGGATTCCCGGGCTCGCCCGATGGCCGCTTCGAGTTCAGTTCGGAGCGTTTCGATCAGGCCTTCGGGCTCGGAGGAGTGCCCCGATTCATAGCGCCGGCCGAGAGCCCGGAGTCGCGACCGGAATTGGCCGAGCGTTACCCGCTGCGGTTGTTGACGCTCAAACGTCCGCACAGCATCAATTCGTCGTATGGAGATCTGCCGGTGCTACGAGGTGCCGAACCGGAGCTGCTCATCGAGATGCATCCGAGCGACGCCCGAGATCGTGGATTGCGTGCCGGTGATCGGGTGGCTGCTGTCAACGATCGGGGGCGGGTCGAGGGACGGGTTGCGGTGACCGAAGCCGTGATCGAGGGCGTGGTCGTGGTGCCCTTCGGTCGTTGGCTCGACGGTGGACAGGGCGCCAATGCGCTCACCAGTGACCGCTTGGGGGACCTCGGCGGGGGACCGACGTTCTGCGATGTCCTGGTCGACGTCGTGACGAGCCCCGAGTAGTAGCGGGTCTCGGGTGGTCGCGGCCTCGAGTTGCCGCTGATCTCTGTTACGAACCTGCGACAGCTTTCGAGTTGTGGAACTGGTTCCCCTTGAACCCTCGTCACAGCCGCCGACCGGGAACGAGATCGAGGAGAACTCCATGACACCGAACACCACGATGGCTCGCCGCCGATGCCCGAGGCGACTGTGGTCGCTCGTGTTGAGCCTGCTCCTGCTGGCCACGGCATGCAGTTCCAACGACGAGGACAGCAGTACGGCTGACTCAGGTTTCGACACCGCCGGCGTTGCGACCGATGCCGAGATGGAGCCTGACGAGGTCGAGGTCTTCGCCGAACAACGTGCGGTCGAGGACGCTGCTTCTGACGAAGCCTCCGCCGACGGCGTTGCCCTCGCCGATTCGGGCGCGCCAGCCAGTGCGGCCACGCCGACGGGGTTGACTCCGGCCGATCTCGGACGCGACATCATCTTCACCGCCGAGGTCGAGGTCGACGTCGACGACGTGGCCAGTGCCGGCGAGGAGGCAGTGGCAGCGATCGACCGACTCGGCGGATTCGTGTTCGGTCAGGAGTCCATCGGAGGTGCCGAACCGTCGTCGATCTTCACGTTCAAGGTGCGTCCAGCCGACTTCGGCCGAGCCCTGGAGACCCTCGCCGGGATCGGGGATCTCCGCAATCAGTCGGTATCGGCCGACGATGTCACCGAACGTGTGGTCGACATCGAGAGCCGCATCCAGGTGGCGGAGTTGGGCGTCGAACGGCTCCGGGCCGCACTGGAGGCGACGGTGTCGCTCGATGACTTCGCCGAGGTCGAGCGACTCTTGATCGATCGTGAGACCGAGCTGGAGTTGCTCCGAGGTCAGCTGCGCTCGGTACAGGACCAGATCGACCTGGCCACCATCACCCTGATCCTTTCCCAGGACCGGGTGCAGAACAATCTCGAGCTGGTTGTGTCGGTGTACGAAGAGCACGACGACGGTCTGGCGTGCCCTGGTCAGCAAGACCTGTCGGTCGAGGCGAAGACGGATCTGACGGTCTGTTTCGAACTGGTCAACACCGGCGATCAGACCCTCGGTGAGCTCACGTTGACCGATACGGGGCTGGGCATCGATGCCGAGACGGCACTGATCTCGGTGTTCGGTGGCCTCGACGATTCGCTGGCACCCGGTCAGAGCTTGATCGTTGCCTTCGAGACGTCTCCGGAGCGCGATCTTCGGTTGCGGACGCGGGCCGGTGGCCAGCCGGTGGCCGTCGAGGGTGGGGAGCCGGCCGGGCCTCCTGTCTCCACGGTACGGAACCTCGACCTGCGAGTCCGTCCCGGTGACGATGCACCGGGCTTCTCCGACGGGTTCGGCGCCGGTCGCGACCTCCTGGCCGGCTTGTGGTCGATCGCTCGGGTGGTTGTCGGATTCCTCGTTCCGCTGCTGGTCCTGCTGCCGTTCTTCGCTGCATTCGGATGGTTGGCTGCGCAATGGCGGAAACGCTCCGCGGTCCGGCGAGCGCACAAGCGTGCGGCCAAGGCTCCGATGGCTCCTCCGCCCCCCAGCTTCGTGCCCCCTTCACCTCCGACGCCTCCCGCTGATGTCGGCGCTAAATCAGGGACCGACGGCTAGCGCCCGAGCCCGTTCCTGGAACCGATAATCGCATCGGATGGAAGAGCGTTCGGCATAGGTTGGCACCGTGTCCGTTCGTTGGCTGTATGCGTTGAACTTCCTGATGGCCACGTCCATCGGACTCGTGTTCGTCTTCCTGGCCGATGTCCAGGACCGGTACGGCTTGGCCGATTGGCAGCTGGGCTTCGTGGCATCGATGGGGTTCGTCGCGGCGCTGGTGACGCAACTGTTGCTGGCGCCGGCCCTCGACCGGGGTCACGTCCGAAACCTCGCCTGGCTGGCGGTGGTGGTCGGAGCGGCCGGTACGGCCGGTTTTGCCGTCGCTGACTCCTTCTGGCTCTTGGGCCTGGCTCGTGGGATGTCGGGGGTCGGACTCGGGCTGTTCGGCGTCGTGGCCCGCAAGGTGCTGATCGGCCTCGACATCGCCGGCGGTGGAGCGAAGGTCGGAATGTTGTTGTCCACCGCAGTCGCCGGCTTCCTGGCCGGCCCCGGGTTGGGGGCCGCACTGGGCGCCATCTCGTTTCGCACACCGTTTCTGGTGGTGGGCGCATTGATCGTCGTGGTCGGCCTTCCGGCCGCTCGGCTGGCAGCGTCGCGTCCGGTTGCGACGGCTCCCGTCGACTACCGGGATGTGGGCCTCCTGCTCCGCAAGCCTCGCGTGCAGGTGGCCGTTCTGGCTCAGCTCCTCGTGTTCGGCTTCATCGGCATCTTCGATGCGACCATTGATCGCTACCTCACCGATCTGGGCGCGAGCACAACTGCGATTGCGTTCGCCATCCTGGTGACCGGTTTGCCGTTGTTGGTCATCCCGTCGCGGGCGGGAGCGTTGGCCGAACGTGTGGGGGGTGCGCGTGTGGTGTTCCCCGCGATGCTGTTGGCCCTGCCCTGCATGGCGTTGTTCGGCGTCGTGCCGGGAGCATTCATGTTCGCGTTGGTCGGGTTCTTCCAGGGCGCGTCGGAGTCGTTCGCTTCGATGGGGGGCCAAGTACTGGTGCTCGAGGCCTCGGGGGCCGAACGCTCGGCCATTGGGAGCGCAGTTCTGGAAGTGGTCGGAATGGCGACTGCCGCCATCACGTCGGTCCTGGCTCCCATTGTGTACGGAAGTCATGGGTCGGAGACCCTCTTCGGGGGCTATGCCGCGTTCGGTGTTGTGGTGGTGGTCGTCGCTGCCTTGCGCATCCGATCCATCCCGGCTGACCTGCCGAGGTGATCTCAGGGCTCCAGAACGATCCAGCCTCGGCTCTGGAGTTCTGCAGCCAGTTCCTGGTCGGAGTACTTCCCCAGCGCGAGTTGTCGGGTCGTGCGTTTGGCCTCTGCCGGCACCGAGGGTGTCTGGGATTCGAACGGAGTCTGTTCGAGCTGTTCGATGAACGTGTCCGCTTCCTCGACGGTGAACTTGCCGCCGGCCTGTCGTTGGCTGAACCCCATCGGGCCTCGTGCGTCGCGGAAATCGCGATGACCGGCTTGATGGAGCAGCGCCAACAGTTGTTCGATCTGTCGGTGATTGGCGGGAGGTCCCGAGTTCTGTCCGAAGGCCATGCCGGACAGTCTCTCACGCCCCTGTGACAAGCGAACCAGGAGTGCGCGATGGCCCAGACCTCGGTCGGATCGATCGGGATCGTCGTGTTCAGAGCTCGTTCTGTGGGGTGTGTCCCGGTTGCTCGGACGCATCGCCGGTGGCCGAGGTCGATTCGTTGCGGAGCCAGATCGTGCGCTGGGGGAAGGGGATCTCGATTCCTGCCTCGTCGAACGCCCGCTTCAATCGAGCCCGAATGACGCGTGCCACCACGAACTGCTCGGCCGGCTCGGTCTTGACGACGGCCCGAATGACGATGGCATCGGGCCCGAACGATTCGACGCCGAGTACCTGAGGTTCCTCGATGATCGTCGCGTCCTCGAGGTTCTCGTGCCACAACGTGTCCAACACGGACTTGATGGTCTGGGTGGCGAAATCCAGGTCGGTGTCGTAGGCGACTTCGATGTCGAGCAACGACTTCGACCAGAGCTGCGACGTGTTCCCGACACGTCGGATCTCGCCATTCGGAACGATCCAGAGCACACCGGCGGCGTCGCGCAGGCGCGTCGTTCGCAGCGTCACGCTCTCGATGACTCCGATCGCCTCGCCGACATCCACGATGTCTCCAACGCCGTACTGATCTTCGATGAGGATGAAGATGCCGGCCAGGAAGTCGCGGACCAGTGATTGGGCACCGAAGCCGAGGGCCACACCGGCCACGCCGGCTCCGGCGATGAGAGGTGCCAGGTTGATGTCGACTTCGCCCAGGATCATCAGCGCAGCGAAGAACCAGATGGCTGATCGGGCCAGACTCTTCAGAACGGCTGCGAGGGTGACCGTTCGCTGTCGGGTACGCAACTGCTGGTCTCCGAGCGAGCGGACACGATCCATGCCGCGGGTGACCAGACTGTCGTCGCCCGATTCGTCAGTTGCCGGCCCTTGGTGCGAACCCAGCCCGTCGACGAAGCGGGTGATGGAAGCCGAAACGATCTTGGAAAGGATGTACGCCGCGAGCAGGATCAGGCCGATGCGCAGTGGCCGGTCGATCAACCAGTTCGTCAGTCCTGCGATTCGTTCGCTTCCCGTCCGGTCGAACACGACCTCGCACAGGAGCCCCGGCTCGTCTCCGCAGGCTGAGGTGACATCGGCGAATGTCAGGGCAGAGACGGGCAGTCCGGTCACGGGGCTGACCGTAGCGCGCCCGACCGGACGAACGAGCGGTCTGCCATTTGGTGTCGTCGGCACCCCATAGCCGCGTGGCTGTGGCCGATACTGCGGCCGTCGACTCTCCCGATGCGAGTGCATCCAGCGCCATGATCCCAACCCGCGACAACGAGACGCACATCGAGGCGGCCCGCCTCGGCATGCTCATTCCCGCGGTCCGCAGATCGTTCCTGACCAGCGCCCTCTCCATCACCATCTTCTCGGTGTTGCTGTTCCGTTTCAGCCCGGTTGGCCTCTCGCTTTGGTTGGGGCTGCGGGCGGTCGTGACGGTCGTCGGTCTCGGCGTTCTCCAGCAACTCTCTGCTCCAACGGTGACGTCGACTCGTCGAAAGCGGTCTCTCGTCACGCTGATGGCGGTCAGCGGCGTGGTGTGGGGACTCATCCCTGCCTTCGTGCAGCCCGCTGATCCGGAATGGAGAGCGGTGACGATCCTGTGGCTGTTCGGCAATCAGTCGGTGATCACCGCCGTGTGCTCGGCCTCCCGTGCAGTCTTTCGGGCTGCGGCGGGAAGCGTGACCCTCGTCGGAGCGGTAGCCATCGCCAGCGGCGGCGACTCGTTCGGGTTGGTGCTCGCCGCCCTGCTCTTGCTCGGCGGTGTCTATTCCTCCAGCATCTCGACCTCCATCCACCGGGTCGTGACCGCTGCGATCGAAGGGCAGCTGGAGACGGCGGAACTGGCCTCGTCACTCACGCAGCGTCAGGTCGAACTCGAATCGGCCAACCGATTGTTGGAGGATCTGGCCAGTCGAGATGGCCTGACCAGGCTCCCGAACCGTCGGAGCTTCGCCACTTCTGTTGCCGATGAGGACGGGCACCTCCGGGTCGGTTGCTGGGTCGGCTTCATCGACCTCGACCGGTTCAAGACCATCAACGACACGCTCGGACATGCCGTCGGCGACCTTGTCCTGATCACCGTGGCCGATCGCTGGTCGAGGCTGCTCCCAGTCGGGGCGTTGCTCGCTCGGACCGGCGGGGACGAGTTCGCTCTTTTCCTACCGAACGCCGGGGCAGACGAAGCACTCGAGTTGGCGCAGCGACTCATCGGCTCGCTGGCCGACCCGATCGACGTCGACGAAGCGAACCCCATCGACGTTTCCTGCTCGATCGGAATGTGTCGCGGCGCTGCCGGCGAACCGTTCGCATCGGCAATGGTCCGGGCCGATGCCGCGCTCTATGAGATGAAGACCAAGGGCCGCAACGGAGTCGTTCTACGCTCCGCCGCCACGACGGATCCCGCCACGACGGGATTCGACGAAGGCGCATGATCGGGTCGGGCCGACACGGACCTCGTGGTGCTGGGCCGGACCGGCGGACCCGGTTGTTCCCTCGGCCCACCTGATCGGTAGGTTGGCCGATGTGGCCGAGGCTCTCAGCGACGAACAGCGACGAGACGCCGCCGCCGGTGACGTCAACGTGCTTGCGTTTCTGATGCTGGTCGGCAGCTCGGTCTTCGCTCTGGTCAACCTCTGGGTCGGGACGATGAGCTGGATCGCTGTCGTCTTGTCGGTCACGTCGACGATGGCATGGTCGGGCGGGCTCTGGCGCCGATCGCCGGTCACCACCTCGTTCGTCAAGATCGGTTTCGGGTTGAGCGGCCTTGCCGCCCCCGTGTTCGGCCTCGTCG
>CALACD010000041.1 GCA_937890445.1 uncultured Acidimicrobiia bacterium
TCGCTTCACCGAGACGAGTGGCGGCTTCGGCGATCTCTCTGTCCCGCTCGGCCAGAACCGTGACCTCGGCATCGGACATCTTGGACGTGATGCGAGCCAGGGCGTCGATGTTGCCGGTGTGCGCGGTGCCAGCAGCGAGGGCCGAACCGACAGAGGGAAACGAGGTGACCACACGAGCCCGCCCGATCTCTGACCTGGTCTCGAGGTGCCCGATCGTGCCCCCTTGGGCGAGAAGGTCCTCGACGACCCGGCCGACGCCGTCCGCCTCGTGGCCGAGTGCAACACCGGTCAGCGAGGCGACGATGCCCACGGACAGCCGTTGGACCTCGCGGATCTTGCTCAGCAGCGTCTCCACTCGGGAGGGCCGGACGGAGTTCTCGGCGGCGCCGTGTTCGATGGCGCGGGCCACGCCTGCGAGCATCAGTGCGGCGCGGCAGAGACGAGCCTCGAGGAGATGATCGTCGATCGGTTCGGCCAGTGGTTGCAGATCTGGCTCGAAGGGTGAAGGAGCATCGGTGGGTTCCGCCATCTTCGAAGTATGACGATGGGGTGCGACAGTCAAGATGATCGCACCGTGCCGGACAGGCTCCGGGAACACCTCGGCAACAGATCGTTGCAGCGTCAGATCGAAGTGGCCCGCCGGTTCAATGACTCCCAGCCCGGCCCGCTCGAACGCAAGATCCGATATGCGTTCAACGATCTCGCCCGCCGTGTCGGGTTCCTCGACGAGCAAACCGGCCGCTCGAGGAGCGCATCAACTCCCTGGTCGCACAGGCCAACCCGGCTCTGGTCGGGATCGCCGGTGTCGGTCCGCGTTGCGCCGCCCAACTTCTCGCCACCGCAGGCGACAACCCGCAACGATGGCTCAACGACACCGCTTGACATCCGTAGGAGCGTCACCGATCGGTGTGGCATCGAGGACGGGGCGACGCTAGCGGCGCGCACGTGGCGGAGGTCTACTGGGCCGATGGACACAGCAGGTTCTGGAGCGGCGGGGGAGAGAGCGGGAGAGGAGACAGTGATCGTCTCCACGGTGGGAGCGGTACGGGTGGTCACCATCGATCGTCCGCTGGTCAGGAGTGCGGTGGACCGGGTGACCGCGGAGCGGCTGCGTCAGGCGTTCGTCGACCTCGACGAGGACGACGGCGTGGTTGCGGCCGTGCTGACGGGTGCCGAGGGTACGTTCTGCGCCGGCGCCGATCTGGGCGCGGTGGCGGCCGGTCGTGGCAACCGCATGACGCTCGATGGGCCCGGCTCGATGGGCCCGACGCGTCTGCGAACCACGAAACCGGTGATTGCGGCTGTCGAGGGTCACGCCGTGGCCGGCGGTCTGGAACTTGCGATCTGGGCCGACCTGCGAGTCGCGGGACGGAGTGCTGTCTTCGGTGTCTTCTGCCGCCGGTGGGGGGTGCCGCTGGTCGATGGTGAGGCGCTTCGGACCGCCATCGATCTGGCGGCGTCGTAGGGCGACTTCCCGCAGGGCTGCATGCGGAGCGACCGAGCGTCGGTCCTCGATCTGGACGCTCCCACCGAGGGCCCGGTACCGTGACCGAGGTCGGAGACGGGCATGTGGGCACGTCTTGTCGGCGCAGCATGGAGGGAAGGAAAATGAAGCGATTCGGAGCAGTGTTCTTCTGCGCGTTCTTGGTTTCGTGTGGCGGCTCGGGCGAAAGCCAGGCAACCGATGATCCGACCCAGGAGGTGGCCACCGAGGCCGCAGACGACGCGTCGAGTCAGCCCGATTCGTCGGAGCCCGGAGGTCCGGGTCTGTGGACGCCGGCCCAACTGTGTTCGCTCAGCGATCCCGAGGTGGTTTCGGTCTTGTTCGACGGAGCGCCCGTCGAGGAGAACGAGGGCATCGATTCGTCGGACTGGACGGCGTGCGTTTACAAGAATCCCGATGTCGACCCGTTGAGTCCCGAGTCGACGCTCGCCGTCGTGGCCAGTCGGGCCTACGACGGTGGCGGATTCTCGGAGATCGCCGAGGTTCGTCAGTTGGTCGGCGCTGACGAGGCGGTCTTCTTTGCTGACTTCGACGGATCGGATGCGGCGTTCATGGTGACGAAGGGCGATTGGCTGTTCGAGGTGACGACTCCGGTCGGCACCGCTGGAGCCGTCGAGTTCGCCGAGCCGATCGCCCAAGCATGGCTGGATGCGCAGGCCGGCGGTTGACCAACTACCGATCGGTGAGGCCGTTCGGTATGATCTCGAGCACGAGTTCAGAAACTCGTTCCTATGGAGGGAACAACATGCAGAATCTCATCACCCGTGGAGTGCTCGCGGTCGCATTCGGCCTGTCCGTCGTTGCCTGTGGTGGCAGTGGCAGTGATGCGAGTGGCAGTGATGCGGGAAGCAGTGATGCCGCTGCGAGTACCGACAGTGGCCCGACGGTCGACGAGATGACCGCGGTGCTGGTCGAACAGGGAGCCCCCGAGGACGAAGCCCGTTGCGTCGCGGAGAACCTCGATGACGTCTCCCTGGAGGAACTGAGGGCATTCGGCGAGGCCGACGACCCCGAGGATCTGCCGGAGGAGCTCCTGGTGAAGATCGGGCTGGCAGTCGGGGAGTGCGGCGTCGGCTGAGTCCGGCAGTCGGGGAGTGCGGCGTCGGCTGAGTCCGGCGGTCGGGGAGACGTGCTGGCTTCGGCGAGAAGTGCGGGCTTCCGCGAGACGGTGTCGAGATCGTCGGCTCCCGTTCGTCGTCTCTGCAAACGCCGAGATTCGGCATGCGCAAAGGAGCACGACGATGAGCAACACGACACCAGCAACGACCGAGCCACGAACCGATTCGGTGTGGGACATCGTGGCGCGGGAGCGTCGACGGCTGGCTGGCGAGCTCCAGCAGCTCACCAGCCAGCAGTGGGCGATGGCCAGTCAATGCGACAGGTGGGACATTCGCCATTGCGCGGCCCACCTGCTGCTCCCGTTCGAGTACTCGACGCCGCGGTTCCTCGTCGGCTTGGCGGCTTCCGGGTTTCGTTTCGATGCCTTTGCGGTCAAGGCGACAGCCAGGATCGCGGCCACCCACTCCAACGCTGCGATCATCCAAGGATTGCGGGACCACGCCGAGAACCGTTGGACGCCGCCGGGGCCGAAGCTCGGCCCGGAGATTCCTCTCTGCGAGATCCTGGTGCATGGCCAGGACATTCGACGGCCCTTGGGCGTTCCGTGCCCGGTTCCGGCCGAGCACATCGAGCAGGCCCTGGCTGCGATCCGCAACTCGAAGATGCGTGACGACTTCCGTCGTCGCATCTCAGGCTGAGCGGTCGTCGAGGGTTTGCCGGGCCACTCGTGTCGCCTCGGCCAGCGCCTCCAGGGCATCACGGTCGTGGGGGTCGTGAAGGGCGACCACCACCTGATCGACTCCCGCCTCGACCAGTTCGACCAGCCGGCCTGCAGCATCCTCGGGAGTGCCGATCAGGCCGCGTTCGAAGACCGGGGCGAGGTCTTCGTGGTTGGCACGATCCTGCTGGACCCGTCGAACCAACCGGTCGACGCCCGGACCGGTGGAGGCGACGAAACCATCGATCTCGAGCGAGCACACCAGTTCCCGTTCCTGGACGAGTCCCTCCAGCACCTGTCGCTGGTCCCGAAACTCCCGGGGTGTGCAGAACGAGGTCTCCCACACATCGGCCGTCCGTGCCACGAGCTCCATCGCTCGTCGCCCTCGGGCTGCGAGCGTCAGGGGGATCGGGGGCGCGCCGCTC
The DNA here is from genome assembly GCA_937890445.1 of uncultured Acidimicrobiia bacterium. Taxonomy (GTDB): domain Bacteria; phylum Actinomycetota; class Acidimicrobiia; order Acidimicrobiales; family SZUA-35; genus JAHECQ01. The sequence goes on from CALACD010000041.1 coordinate 3,707, forward strand.
CACAGCGACGGCAGCCGGTCCAGTGCATCGGTCAGGTCGGCGAGGCGCTGGTGGTAGTCCGGGTAGTGAACGCCGAATGGCTCCCACCAGGGTCGGGCGAACCGGACCGATGCCCCTACCCCGGTCCGACAGTCGAGACGACCTCCCGAGACCGTGGCGACGGTTGCGGCCTGTTTCGCCAGCAGGATCGTGCTCCGGTAGGTCGGCAGCACGTTGGCGATCACCGGACCGAGCCGGATGCGGTCGGTCGATGCCGCCAGGGCACCCAATGTGGTCCAGCAGTCGAGGTTGAGGTCGTTCGGTGACTCTCCGTAGTAGAAGGCATCGAACCCCAGGGCTTCGGCCCGAAGACACGTGGACCTCAGCTCGTCGTAGCGAGCCGACCAGACTTCCAACGCGACGCGCATGGCGACACCGTAGCTGGGTCAACGGCTGCGAGAGTCAGCCCTCGACGTCCGGGCCGAGCAGGTCCCAGCGGTTGCCGGCGATGTCGAGAAAGACGGCGAACCGGCCGTAGGCCTCGTCGCGTGGTTCGGTGAGGAACACCACGCCGTGTTCCAGCATTCGCCGGTGGGCCGCGTCGAAGTCGTCGACGCGCAGGAAGAGGCCGACCCGACCTGCGTACTGGGCACCGACGGCGTGTGACTGATGCTCGCCATCTGCTCGGGCCAGCAACAACCCGGTCCGGGCTTCGGGGGGTCGCACGACAACCCACCGTTTGGCTCGCCCGTCGTTGGTCGTGGCCGGCGCGTCCTGGATGAGGTCGAACCCGAGCGCGTCGACGAAGAACCGAATGGCCTCGTCGTAGTCCTCGACGATCAGGGTGGTGTTCTCGATGTACACGCTCGGACCCTAGGGCTCCCGGGCCGGTCAGCGCGTCCGTCGGTTGCGGGGAGAACCATGAGTTGTCTCCTCGACCTGCCGAGTCGCCCATGCGGTGATGGGGTCGGTCAGTTAACACACTGGAAACAAACCGGAAATCAATACGACTCAATCTGCCTTGAAACTGACGCCCGTCGTTCCGCTACCTGACATCGAAAGGTCCATCATGGATTCAGGAAATACCGCGTGGATACTCGTGTCCGCAGCTCTCGTGTTGTTCATGGTTCCCGGACTCGCGCTGTTCTACGGCGGCATGAGTCGCTCGAAGAACATGTTGAACATGTTGATGATGAACATGGTGTGCCTGGGGATCGTCCCGATCTTCTGGTACGTGATGGGATACAGCCTGTCCTCGACCGGCACCGACAACGGCTGGATCGGCACCTTCGACAATCTGTTCCTCTCGGGTATCAACATCACCGGTGAGGACGGCGGTGCCGGGCTCCGGGACGTCTTCTTCGCCCTGACCTTCGCCAGCATCACCCCCGCCCTCATCTCGGGCGCCGTTGCCGATCGACTCAAGTTCTCGGCGTGGCTGGTCTTCGTTCCCCTCTGGATGCTGCTGGTCTTCACTCCATCCTGGGCCTGGGTGTTCAAGGCCGAAGGCAGCGGCTGGTTGGCCCAGCGGGGCAGTCTCGACTTCGCCGGCGGCACGGTCGTGCACGTCGCGGCGGGCGCTGCCTCCCTGGCCTTCGTCTTCGCCCTGGGCAAGCGCAAGGGTTGGCCCAACGAAGCAATGCTTCCCCACAACCTTCCCTTCACGGTGCTCGGCGCCGGCATCCTGTGGTTCGGCTGGTTCGGGTTCAACGCGGGCTCGGCCTTTGCCGCTGACGGTGTTGCCATTCAGGCCTTCGCCAACACCTTCATCGCCGGCGCCGCCGCCATGATGTCGTGGCTGGCCGTCGAGAAACTGGTCGATGGGCACGCAACATCCCTGGGTGCTGCCTCCGGAATCGTCGCCGGCCTGGTCGGCATCACGCCCGGGGCCGGTTTCATGGGTGTCAACGGCGCGCTCGGGGTCGGCCTCGTCGCCGGCGCCCTGTGCGCTCTGGCGGTGCGTCTCAAGTTCCGGTTCGGCTACGACGACGCGCTCGACGTCGTCGGTGTCCACCTGGTCGGTGGCCTGGTCGGCGGCATCCTGATCGGCTTGTTCGCCAGTCCCGCATCGTTGGGCGGCGACTTCGAGGCCGGGCTCATCGAAGGTGGCGGCGCTGGTCTGCTGTTCGAGCAGATCTTCGCCAACGTCGTGGTCGGCGTGTTCTCGTTCGTTGTGACGTTCGCGCTGGTGAAAGCACTGGATGCCACCATTGGACTGCGGGTCAGTGACGATGACGAGCGGGCCGGTCTGGACTCCACCCAGCACGCCGAGACCGCCTACAACTGATCAGCGTCGCCGGTCATCGGAGTCGCTAGCTTCGGACCGTGGAACCGACCGCCGTCAAGACGCTCGACTCGCTGACCGAAGGGCAAGCCGTCATCTTCGGCGGAAACCGGGTGACCCTGGTCTCCGCCGAACTGGCGGCCGCCTTCTCCCCGGGGGACCGACTGGTCGTTGTCAACGACTCGGGCGCGCTGCTGCACATCGCCGCAGCCCAGTGGGATCTGGCCCGGGCCGCTGTCGGTCGGGCCCACGACGCGTTCGGTCGCATGGGCGCCGTCGACGACACCGCCATCTCGGACTTCTTCGAAGCCTTCGCCGTCCGTCTGGCCGACGATGCCACCTTCGCCCCGATCGCGGCAGCCAATGCAGCCGACGTGATGACGGCCAAGCAGCGGGGCCGATCGACGACGCGACTCGAGCTGAGTCCAGCGATGCGAGCCGACATGGTGGCCGGGCTGCGATCGTGGCGCGACGCCGACACCCAGCGAGACGGCGTGCTCGAGACGATCGAGCACGCCGGTTGGTCGGTCGAGCAGCGAGTGGCCGGCCTGGGGGTGGTCGGGTTCGTGTTCGAAGGCAGGCCCAACGTCTTCGCCGATGCCTGTGGTGTGCTCCGCAGTGGCAACACCGTGGTGTTCCGTATCGGCTCCGACGCGCTGGGCACCGCCCAAGCCATCGTCGACCATGCCCTCGACCCGGCGTTGTCGGAGGCAGGTCTTCCAGCAGGGGCAGCCGGTCTGGTGGCCAGCGCAGCCCATTCGGCGGGCTGGGCCATGTTCAGCGACCCCCGGTTGTCCCTGGCAGTTGCACGCGGCAGTGGCGAAGCGGTGGCCCAACTGGGTGCCGTTGCCCGCCAGGCCGGCATCCCGGTCAGCTTGCACGGCACGGGTGGCGCCTGGATCGTGACCGGCGAGTCGTGCGACCCGTCTCGTCTCGAAACCGTCGTCGGCCACTCGCTCGATCGCAAGGTGTGCAACACCCTCAACACCGTCTGCGTCCTGCGGGCCCAGGCCTCGGCTCTGGTGCCCCGCGTCCTGGCCGGTCTCGAGGTTGCGGCCACTCGTCGTTCGAGTCCGCCCAAGCTCCACGTGGTGGGCGATGCCGCGGCTCACGTGCCCGCGGACTGGTTCGAACAGCCCGTCTCGATCGAACGGGCCGAAGGTGCGAGCTCCGAGACACGAGCCGAACGGTTCGAGGCCGACCGGTTGGGTCACGAATGGGAGTGGGAAACCTCGCCCGAGATCACCCTGGTGCTCGTCGACTCCGTCGCCGAGGCCGTCGACCTGTTCAATCAGCAGTCGCCGCGCTTCGTCGCCTCGGTGATCTCGGAGGATCCCCTCGAGCACGATGCGTTCTGGGCCACCATCGACGCTCCGTTCGTCGGCGACGGGTTCACCCGGTGGGTCGACGGTCACTATGCCCTGGACAAACCGGAACTGGGCTTGTCGAACTGGCAGTTCGGTCGGCTGTTCGCCCGAGGTGGCGTGCTGGCCGGTGACAGCGTCTACACCGTGCGTACCCGCGTCATCCAGACCGACCCCGAGGTGCATCGCTGAGCAGGGTCAGGGGCTGAGCAGGGTCAGGGGCTGAGCAGGGTCAGGGGCTGAGCAGGGTCAGGGGCTG
>CALACD010000042.1 GCA_937890445.1 uncultured Acidimicrobiia bacterium
GGGGAATCAGGCCGGGCATCGACGATGACATCGAGGATGCGGCCCCGGAGGACGCGAACCAGTTTTCCCTGTTCGAACGGTGGGAGCTGCAGGTGAATGCCTCGTAGCGTTCCTCGACGGGTCGAGATCGATTGGTTGTCCTGCACGAACAGTTCGGTGATCCCGAAACGACTCGCCAGCGACGCCTCGTAGGTGACGCTGAACGCGCCGCGGTCGTCCCCGATCCGGTTGGTGCTCAACTCGAGCACGGCGCGTGGGTCGCCCTCGTGGGCGAAATGGGTGTGGATGACGTCGATCAAGAGTTCCTCCGCAGTGGCTGCGACGACGATGATAGAGCGGGCCTCGAGCGCTGGCGGTCATGTAGCTCGCCGGTCTGCTCCGAGCACGTCGGGAAGCCAGGGCTTTCCGCGTCCGAGACTAGGATCGCCGTGTGACCACCCGCGCAGTGACACCGCCAGTCGTCGGGCTGTTGATCGTGGTCACAGATGGGATGCTCGAACCGGACGCGGCAGCCGGCGAGCAATCCGTGACCATCAACTCCTTCGACGGCATCGAGGTGTCCGGCGTCGAAGCAGTGTCACCAGTCGAACCGGACTGGGCGACCTGTATCAGACGGCTTCTGGCGGCGCCACGTCTGACCCACATCGCCGTGATCGAGGCCGGGGATCGTGTCGCGGCCGAGAATCTCGATCGCCTGAGGGCCGAACTCGAGACCGAACACGAGGTGGTCTACGGCGACGAGGACCGACTCGATGTCGACGGCCGACGCGTCGACCCATGGCACAAACCGGCGTGGTCGCCCGAGCGGTTGTCGCAGCAGTTCTTCCTCGGTGGGCTCACCGTGTATCGACGCGCCTGTGTGGAGCGGATCGATCTGAACCATGTCTCGAGTGAACTCGATCTGGCGGCCCGGGCCACCGAGCAGGCTCGCGCCATCGCTCACGTGCCGGCCGTTCTCTGTCATCGGCGGTCGTTGCGGAGTCCTCGGGGTGAGGCCGCCTCCGGCGACGGGAGAGGCGCACCTGTCGGTGGCGAGGCCCCCGCATCGGATCTGTCGTACCCGTCGTGCAGCGTGATCATTCCGACCGGGGGCACCCGTCGGGTCGTCCGTGGGCGCGACGTTGAACTGGTGTCCAACGCCATACGATCGGTGTGTTCCCGGTCGACGCATCCCGATTTCGAGGTCGTGGTCGTCTTCGACCAGCACTCTCCCCCCGACCTACGCCAGCGCGTCGCCGCGCTCGACACCCGGGTTCGTCCGGTGGTCGATCGTCGCCAGTTCAACTTCGCCGCAGCCTGCAACCTCGGGGTGGCCGCCAGTCGGGGCGAGATCGTTGTCCTGCTCAACGACGACACCGAGGTCGTGACCGTCGACTGGCTGGAGCGGTTGGCGAGGCATGCGGCCCGGCCCGGCGTGGGGGCTGTCGGTGCCCGCCTGCACTATGCCGATGGGCGTATTCAGCATGGAGGCCTCGTGGCTCGCTACGGGAGCGCCGATCACCGCTACCGGGGCTATCCCGAACATCATCGGGGTCGTCGCGGTGAGCTCGAGTTCGCGGTCAACGTGCTTGCCGTCACCGGGGCTTGCCTGGCCGTCGAGCGAACGAAGTGGGACAGCATCGGCGGCATGGATGAGGTCTTCCCGCTGAACTACAACGATCTCGACCTGTGCCTCCGACTTCGAGCGTCGGGGTTGCGGACCGTGCAGGACAATACCACCCGGCTCCTGCATCTCGAGACGTCGTCGCGTGCCTCTGGCAGCGAATCGTGGGAAGACGACGAACTGCGCCGACGTTGGGGTGAGGTACTCGACGACGATCCGTTCGACAATCCGAACCTGATCCGGCTGGGGTTCGATGCCCACCCGTCACCTCCGGCCCTGACCCGGCTTCGGGAACACCTGGGTGTTGCCTGGCCATCA
>CALACD010000043.1 GCA_937890445.1 uncultured Acidimicrobiia bacterium
GGATCAGGGCTTCCTGCGACATCGAAGCGGCCAGCGTGCCGTCCAGCCGATGAATGGTGCCCCGGACCAGGCCTCGGGAGTTCTGGTTGCTGACGGCATGGAGATCGAAGTACATCCATTCGTCGACCCGGACCGGACGGTGGAACCACACGGCATGATCCAAGCTGGCCGACATGGTCTCGTTGAACGCATGCTCCCAACGTCCGCCCAGTACCGGCACCGCAGCGGCAGTCACGGCCCCCATGTCGGTGGCGTAGGTCAGAGCTGCAGCATGGATGAGCTGATCGGGCGGCAGCGGGGACTTGGCCTTGACCCACACTCGTCGGGTCGACGAATACGTGCCGTCGGCAAGCATCGGTGTCGGGCCGAGTTCCTTGGTCACGAAGGGAGCCCGGTCCAGCCACTCGGCGTGCAGCTCGTCGCGCGGGATCCGGTCCGGAACATCATCGGGATGTGTCGCCCCGTCCGGGAGCATCATCTGATATTCGGTGACGTCGTCCTCGTACTTCTGGAAGCTCGACGTCATGTTGAAGATGGCTTCGCCGTACTGCACCCCCACCACCCTGCGGGTGGTGAAGGAGCGGCCATCCCGAATCCGATCCACGTTGTAGATGATTGGCCTTCCGGGCACTCCGCCTCGAAGAAAGTAGCCGTGGAGGGAGTGGGGAAGATGATCGGCCTCGACGGTGAGGCTCGCGGCCCGCAGGGCCTGTGCTGCAACCAGACCACCGAACACCCTCTGGTTCTGACGCTCGCCCGGATTGTGACCTCGGTACAGGTTCACATCGAGCTCCTCCATCGCCAGTTGGGCCAGCATCTCTTCGACCGGCGAGCCGCCGGCTGGATCGACGATGGTTCCATGACTACTCATCAACATGCCTTTCGAACGCCAACCGCGCCGCCACGAGGTCCTCGAGTGCGAATCCAGCCGACTTGTACAACGTGATCTCATCGGCTGAGCGACGCCCAGGGTGAGCTCCCGTGACCAGGTCCGCCAGATCGGCCTGGATGTCTGCATCGTGAATGACACCGGCGGCCAAGGGTTGCGCCAGATCGCCGGCCTGGAGCGCCCCGGCTCGCGTGTCGACGGCGATGGTTGCTCGACGAACCACCGAGTCGTCC
>CALACD010000044.1 GCA_937890445.1 uncultured Acidimicrobiia bacterium
CTACTCTTGCCCGCCCATCCGCTCCGGGAAAGCGGGCGAACCGGGAAATCGGACCGCCTCGGGCCGGGGCGATACGATCCGCCCGCGGTCGGATCCACCGACGCAGGTCACAGAATCGAGGAGACATGATGAGCTTGAGCGCCGAAGACCACGCAGAGATTCGACAGCTGTTGGCCCGATACAACTGGGCAGTCGATTTCGGCGACGTCGAGGCCTGGGCCGCGACGTTCACCCCCGACGGAGTGTTCGAATGTCTGGGGCTTCCCGACGGCGCAGCCCTCGGAGGTCGCCACGCAGGGCCCGACGCGTTGAAGGCCTATGCCTCCACCCACTACGGCATCAACCAGGGAAGAGCCCGGCACTGGAACTGGAATCTGCTCATCGAGGGTGAAGGGGATTCGGCCACGATGCAGTGCTACCTGAATGCCTACTCGGCCGGTCAGGGACCCAGTGCGGAGTTCCGGGTCACCGGCATCTATCGCGACACGCTTCTCCGAACACCCGATGGATGGCGATTCGTCACCCGTCAGGTGACGATCGATCCGGCCTGACACCTTCGACCTCGGGCCGAGGTGCCCGTCCTCGATGGGCAGCGATGCGTCTTGGGGTGGTTGGCCAGCAGGAGACTAGGGTCGCGACCATGCAAGAAGCCAGAGATCAGCGGCGGTGATCCGCTGAGCAGGACCGCCACCTTCGGAGCACTGCGAATTCGGTACTACCCGCGGATCTGGGGAGCCGGTTTCGCCTGGGGTCTTTCGCGTTGGGGCGTCTCCTTCGTGGGACCCTTCATCGCCAATGACCTCACCGGATCGGCTCGGATGGTGCAGCTCGCCGGGGTCGCAATGTGGGCGCCGATGCTCTTCGGGGGGATCGTCGGGGGATGGGTCTCGGATCGGTTCGACCGACGCAAGGTCATCTCCCTCCAGTTCTTGATCACGATCCCCGCACTGTGGGTGCTGGCCTGGATGGCGTTCGCCGATCGCCTTGCGGTCTGGATGATCTACCCCGTCCTCTTCGTCATCGGTGTGGGCTGGGTGGTGGACATGACCAGCCGCCGAGCCATCGTGTACGACCTGGTCGGTGCCGACCGGATCGACAACGCCATGGCCATCGAGTCCACCGGCACCGCCTTCGCGCTGGCCATCGGTGCGCTGGCCGGTGGCTCACTGATCCAGACCGCCGGCGTCGGCTGGGCTCTCATCGCCATGGGCGCATTCCAGTGCGTGGCGCTGATCACCTTCGTCACGGTGCCGGCCATTCCTCGACTACAGCGGGCGTCAGGGGGCGGACTTGCCGACCTGGTCGACGGGGTCAGGATGCTACGGCGGGAACGCGCGCTCCTCAGCATCCTCGGAGTCACTGCGTGCGTGAACTTCTTCTTCTTCTCCGCCACTCCCCTGATCCAGGTCATCGGCGACAAGTTCGATGTCGGACCGGCGTTGCTGGGTCTTCTCGCAGCCATGTTGGGATTCGGCATGTTCTCCGGATCCTTGTTCATCGCCCACTTCGAACCGGCCGGCCGAGGGCGGGCCTACGTGGGTGGGTCGTATCTGGCGCTGGTGTTCCTGCTGGCATTCGCGGTGGCACCCTCGTACGGCATCGCCGCCGTGGTGTTGCTGATCGCGGCATCGGGCATGGGCCTGTTCGGGTCGACCCAGGGTGTCCTGGTCATGGACGCGGTAGCTCCGGACCGGAGAGGCCGTGCGCTCGGTCTTCTCAGCAGCGCTATCGGCGTGCTGCCGATCGGCATGTTCTTGCTGGGCGAGATCGCCGAAGTGCTCGACGCATCCACCGCGGTGGCGGTCTCGGCGCTGGTCGGTGGGCTCGTGATGACCCTCTTCCTGCGGGCCCACCCCGAATCGGCCCGTCTCACCACCGATCGAGTCGCCGACGTCTCCATTCCAACGTCCGGATCACCCGGGCATCTGTAGCGGGTCCTGGTGAACGACGCCCGAACGATCGTGCGACATCCGACGGTGCGCCGGTACCTGCTCTCCACCGCGTTCGCCGCCATCGGGCTGAACGTGCTGGTCACCGTGCTGTTCAAACAGGTGTTCGACATCACCGGCGACGAACTCGACATCGGCTTCATCGGGCTGGCGCAGTTCGTCCCGGCGGTGCTGTTGGTCCTCGTCAGCGGATGGGTCGCCGACCGTTTCGACCGGCGGCGAGTGACGTCGCTGTTCCTGCTGGGCCGGGTCGTCTGCGCGACAGCCCTCGTGATCTACAGCCAGGCCCGACCCGGTTCCATCTGGCAGCTCTTCGTCATTGCGTTCGCATTCGGTGCCGTCGACGCCATGATTGCGCCGGCGCGACGCTCGATGGCACCGTTGTTGGTGCCGCCCGAACAGTTCCCCGCAGTGATCGCACTGTGGACGGCCACGTTCACCGGATCAGCGATCATCGGCCCGATCATCGGTGGGTTCCTCTACAGCGTCGGACCCTCGGCGGCGTATGTTCTGGTGGCCGTCCTGGAGCTCGCAGCCATTCCTCCGATGCTGGGCATCGTCTACGATCACGAGCCGAGCCGGATCACGGACCGACCGACGCTTTCGACCGCCCTCGAGGGTCTTCGATTCGTGCGCCGCACTCCCGTGGTGCTGGCCACCATCTCCCTCGACCTCTTTGCGGTGCTGTTCGGTGGCGCCGTGGCCTTGATCCCTGCCGTGGCCAGCGAACGTCTCGGGGTCGGCGACATCGCCTATGGATGGCTCCGGGCGGCGCCAGGCATCGGGGCGGCGATCATGGCCCTGTGGTTGGCCGTGAGGCCCGTGCAGCGTCGGGTGGGACCCACGCTGCTGGTCGTCGTCGCCGTGTTCGGGGCCGGCAACATCGCCTTCGGGTTGACGCGAAACTATTGGGTCGCGTTCGCCGCGCTGGTCGTCGTGGCAGCCGCCGACATGGTGTCGATGTTCATTCGGGGGTCGATCGTTCCGCTCGTCACCCCTGAGGAACAGCTCGGTCGGGTCAGCGCCGTCGAGGGCGTCTTCATCGGTGCCTCCAACGAGCTGGGTGCCTTCGAGAGCGGCGTCGCGGCTCGAGCGTTCGGTCTGCCCTGGGCCATCGCCGGCGGCGGGTTCATCACCGTCGCCATTGCCGCCGCATTTGCCGTGGTGTTCCCGTCGCTACGTCGGATCGACCGTTTCGAGGACCTCGAACCCGTGACCGCCGAGTCGGACCGCCCGAGGCCATTGCCCGACTGAGTCGGTTGGCCTCAGCGTCCAGGATCGTCGAGCGTCGCCAACGCACGGGCAGCCGCGTTGGCTCCACTCATCCCATGGGCGCCGGCCCCGGGCGGTGTCGATGCCGAGCACAGGTAGACGCCGGGGATTCCGGTCGAATAGGGATCCCGGGCAAAACGTGGCCGGAACAGCAGCTGGGTCGGCGAGGACGCCCCGCCGATGATGTCTCCCCCGACATAGTTGGCATTCAGCATCGACATCTCCGTCGTCGAACGCACGGCCATGCCCAGAATGCGCTCCCGGAAACCTGGTGCGAAGCGTTCGATCTGACCCACGATGGCGTCGGTGGCATCGCCTCGGAAACCGTGCGGGACGTGGGCATAGGACCACAGGGGATTGGTCGTGCCCACCGACCGAGTCGGATCCGCCAGGAACTGCTGACCGACCAACACGAACGGTCGCTCGGGGAGGATGCCTCGATGCACGGCCAATTCGTTGCCGAAGACTTCCCTGCTGTCGCCGCCCAGATGCACGGTCCCCGCCCGCCGCGCCGGCTCCGCTGTCCACGGAACCTCGCCCTCGATGGCGAAGTCGACCTTGAACGCCCCGGCACCGTGCCGGTACCGACGGTACGCCCGTGCGACGTGGGCAGGGAGACGATCTCCGAGGATCCCGACCGCGGCCGACGGCGCCACGTCGAGCAACAACACGTCGTGAGCAGGAAGATCAGCGGCCGACATCACCCGTTGACCGGTTTCGATCGTTCCGCCGTGATGTCGAATCTCCGCCGCGAGGGCGTCGGCGATGGCTTGTGATCCCCCCTCGGCCACCACCCAGCCTTCGCCATGGCCGGCGGCTACCAGCATCAACCCGACGGCGCTGGTCATGGGACGATCGAGACGATAGAGGGCGTGGGCGGCAACACCGGCCCACAGTGCCCGGGCCTGCTCGGTCTGCCACCAGCGGGCGAGCACGGTTGCAGGCAAGACCGCGGCAGCGCCGAAGCGAGCCAGGGTCAGAGGATGGCGTGGAACGCCGAGCACGGGCTGCGTGGCATCGGCCAGCAGGGCGTCGAGCTTTGCGCTCATCGGCCCGAAGAGCCGCCGCCATCGCTCGCCGTCGTCACCCATCGCGTCTGCGGTCTGATCGACGGATTTGAGGAAGACGCCGGCCGAGCCATCATCCAGGGGGTGGACACAGTCGACTTCGGGCTGCAGCCAACGGAGTCCATGGGCAGCCAGGTCCAGTTCGGCAAGAAACGGTGAGCGCGCCGCGATGGGATGAAAGGCCGAGCACTGATCGTGGATCAGGCCGGGCACGATCAGTTCCTCGCTGCGGGTACCGCCGCCGATCATGTCGGCGGCCTCCAACACCGTGACCTCAAGTCCGGCCCGGGCCAATCGAGCGGCCGCGGCCAGACCGTTGGGTCCGCTGCCGACGACGATGGCAGAGGTCATGAAACCGTGTGGGGGTTCGTCAGCGGACTTGCACCTTGGGAATGAGCCACGTGCCATCCTTGCCGATGGAGGGTTCGGTGCGGGCGTCGCCAGGGTGGGCGACACCCTGCGGTTCGTAGCCGTCGAGCCGCCACGTCACCGTGTGTGGAATCGGTCCGTCGGGCAGCCACGGCTGGGTGTTGTAGGCATCGTCGTTGTGATACCACCCCTTCTCGACACAACCGAGCGCGGCATCGATCACCCGGTACTGCACCCGTTTGCTGAACGCCGGCTGCGATTCGGTGAAGACGGCCACCACATCGCCCGGTTCGTACTCGCAGCGCTCCTGCCACGCTGCGATCAATCGCTCGTCGAGGCAGTGACCGTCACCGAAGTTCCACCCGGTGAGCACATTGCTCAAGAACTCGCCCTCTCGTTGAATGCGGTTGTCGAGGCTGTCGACGTGGCACATGAGTCCCGAGATGTGCATGCGGCCCATCGGATGCATCATGCGGAAGGCAACCGCCTTCTGGATGAAGATCTCGGAGATCTCCTTGCCGAACAGAGGCTCGATCTGGTCGATCTGATTGTCGGCGGCCTTCACGATCTTCTGGTTGATGCGGTCCTCGATCTCCTTGTTGCGCAGCGAGAACGTGGCCGCAGCCCAGTTGCCGGCGTACTGCTTCATACCGATCAGGAACGACACGTACTCAGGGCGCAGGGCGCCCAGCACGATCGGGAACAGCGCGGCCACGACCACGATGGCCAGGAGGGCAGGGTTCATGTCCTGGACCCCATACCCGTCACTGACATGGAAGTTGCCGAACAGGAAGGCGGCGCAGAACATGAAGAACACGTTCCACTCCAGTGGCACCGCCAGTGGGAAGGTGGAGATGATGAACGTGTGCAGCATCCAGATGGCGACGATGGCGACCCAGGTCATCCAATGCCATGGCGAGAACAGAAGCACGAGCGGCATCACCAGTTCACAGGTGGTGCCACCGATGTGGGCAAGCAGGTGCGTCGTGCGCGACGGCCGGATGTCGTTCGGATAGTCCTTGACCGTCGCCTTGCGGAACTTGTCCCACACCACCCACGGGGTGTTCTGGACCATGATCGACACGGTCGACGAGAAGCCATGGTTGAACTTGGAGAACCCGGCCCCCATCCACACCACGACGATGAAGATCTTGGCCGCGACGATCATGTCGACGAAGTTCGTCATCAGACCGAATGCCAGCATCGTCGGCACGTACTGCTCGGCGCGCGACGACAGGAAGACGATCTTGTCTCGCATACCCATCAACACGATGAGTCCGGCGTAGACCACCAGCGCCCACTGCGGCATGATGCCGGCCCGCCCCTCGGGTAGTCCGGCAATGCTCTCACCCGACAGGAACATCATCATCACCAACCAGAAGATGATGAGTTTGTAGAGGCCGGTGTCCCACGGTGTCCTCCGAGCACCCTTGGTGAGCGGCACGTGGTTCGGATACGGCGGCACCCGCAGGGTGTCGGTCTGCCACCAGTAGAGGACCCCGCCGATGGGGGGATCGAAGTGGAAGGCCAGCGGCCCGCAGGTTGCGGCCAGGCCCAGGATCTCCAACAGGACCGTCCAGATCATCAGCTTCTGATAGAGGATCGGCTCGTCCCACCAGCCGCCGATGTCGTTGAACTCCAATCCGGCGGTGAACGCCCCGGCGAAGATCAGGCCGGAGAGCCCGTAGAGGAAGATCTTCCAGGCATAGAACGTGCCCGTCTGCTTCGGCGTCCCGAAGCCGGCCTCCACCCAGTGCAACTGGAGCAGCTTCATCCGTTCGAAGAACGGGATGTCGGCAAACTTGTCGAGATCGACGGGCGGCAGTTCCGCTGTGCGGTAGGCCATGGTCGGTTACCTCCTCCTCATGCGTTGCGCCCACTCACGACGCTCACGCTCACCTTCGAAATAACGGTCATCATCTTCTTCTCGCCGTGTCGAGACGATCTGGCCACTGAGACGTGTCAGTTCTCGCTCACGAACGCGTTGTCGTCGCCACACCTTGCGCTTGTCGAACCGTCGTTTGCGTTCGATGTGGTCGTCCTCGGTCTCGGCCGTGCCCCGGAGGTAGGTCTCCTCGATCTCGTGCAGGCGATCCAGCGCCTCGGCCGAGCTCAACTCCAGTTGAATCTGTCCTCGGGCCATGAGGTACATGCGATCGCTGTACTGCAGCGCCTTCCGGGCATGTTGCTCCACGATCAACGCCCCGGTGCCCTGTTGCTCGGCGGCGTTGCGGACCGCACCGAGGAGTCGATTCACGATCTTGGGCGCCAACCCCAGCGACAACTCGTCGGCGAGCAGGAGCGACGGTTTCCGGCTGAGCGCCCGGGCCAACGCCAGCATCTGTTGCTCGCCGCCGGACAGCATGCCACCCCGCACCGACAACCGCGGCTCGAGTTCGGGGAACAGCTCCAGGGCTGCTTCGACCGATCCTCCGCCGATTCGCAGGTTGTCCCGGGCCGACATCTGGGAGAACACGAGCCGGTCCTCGGTGACCAACCCGATGCCCCCGTCCC
>CALACD010000045.1 GCA_937890445.1 uncultured Acidimicrobiia bacterium
TACTGCTGTCGAACGTGCGCGGATCCTGGCTCGAAGGCAACGCGAAATGGGTCAGCCTGACCTGGACGGCCTCCGACGAGATCGAGAACCTGCGGGTGGTCGCCACGTCGGACCAGGACCTGGCCATCTCGTATCCGCCCGAGACCATCACGTTCTCCTCGCTCACCAACGGCAATGACCTCGCAGCCAACGAGATCGACACCACCCGAATCTACGTCGCTACGACAACGGCAACGCCGCCCGCGTTCCGCATCGACCTCCAGGTCACGTGGGAGGTCCAGGGCGAACCGTTCGAGGGAACCGCCCACCTGTGGAACGAAGTGCTTCCCTACCCGAGTTCCGAGACAGCGTTTGCTCTCCTCACCAACGCGACTTCCGTGCCGGCCGAGGGCGACGGCCGTCGCAACTGGATCGGCCTGCAGTACCTCGGCATCTCTGCCGTGGCCAGCAAGGTCGAGATCCAAGTCACCGGCGACCTCCCCATTCACTACCCCCAGGGCAACTTCACGAGCCTGCATCACGACGCCGTACTCGAGCCGGACGAGATCGACACGGCACGGGTGTGGATCGATCCCCAACGCATCGAGCCCGGCACCTACGATCTAGAGGTTGCGACCTCGTACACCATCGACGGCGTGGGTCGAACCATGCGCCGCACCCTCACCGTTACCGTGATCTGAGCAGCTCGATCGTCCGGTCGCTCAGGCGTCGGGAAACATCGCTTCGAAGAAGGCGAGCAGAGCGAGAGCGATCCCGCCCTTCTGCATCAGCCCGACCTGCACCTGGCCGCCCTCACCCTCGTATTCGTTCGGCTTCCAAACGCCCTTCGGGAACAGTCGTTCGAAACGCACCTCCTGTGACGCTCGGAGTTGCACCGGACCCATCTTGGCGACCCACTCGGGGCCCCCGAAACCCGAGCCCTTGACCACGACCAGATCCCTCACGCCGACCCGCGAGCAGGCCGCTCGCAGCTGGGCAACCTCGAGCAGACGGACCGCCACGTCGGGAACCGGGCCGTAGCGGTCCTCCCACTCGGAACGGATGTCGGACACCTCGGCGTCGGTCGTCACGTTGGACAATCGGCGATATGCCTCCAACCGCTCTCGTTCGGTCGCAACGTAGTCGGAGGGCAGGTTGGCATCGACGGGGAGATCCAACTTGATCTCGACCGGCTGCTCCACGGCGCGACCGCTGAGTTCGGCGACGGCCTCGGTCACCAGCTGGCAATACAGGTCGTACCCGACTGCTGCGATGTGGCCGCTCTGTCCCGTACCCAACAGGTTGCCGGCGCCGCGGATCTCGAGGTCCCGCATCGCGATCCGGAAACCGGCGCCCAGCTCGGTGGCCTCCCCGATCGTCTTGAGCCGCTCATAGGCCTCCTCCGACAGCGACGCATCGGGCTGGGTGAAGAGGTAGGCATAGGCCCGACTCCCAGACCGGCCGACACGTCCTCGCAGCTGATGCAACTGACCGAGGCCCAACCGCTCGGCCCGATCGACGACCAGCGTGTTGACCGTTGGCATGTCGATCCCGGACTCGATGATGGTGGTGCACACCAGGACGTCGTACTGCCCCTCCCAGAAGTCCAGGACCACCTTCTCCAACGTGCCCTCGTCCATCTGGCCGTGCGCCGTCGCAACCCGAGCTTCAGGCACCAGGTTGCGAATCTCGGCCGCAACCTTTTCGATGCTCTGGACCCGGTTGTGGACGAAGAAGACCTGTCCCTCTCGAAGAAGCTCGCGGCGAATGGCCTCCGCCACAGCCCGTTCGTCGTACTCACCGACATAGGTCAGGATCGGTTGGCGGTCCGCCGGCGGAGTATTCAGATTCGACAGGTCGCGGATTCCGGTGAGGCTCATCTCCAGCGTTCGCGGAATCGGCGTGGCCGTGAGGGTCAGCACATCGACATTGCTCTTGAACTGCTTGATCGACTCCTTGTGCGAGACGCCGAAACGTTGCTCCTCGTCGACCACCAGCAGACCGAGTTTCGGGAAGGACACGTCAGCCGACAACATGCGGTGTGTTCCGATGAGCACGTCGACCTCACCGGCCGCGACCTGAGCGAGAACCTTCTTCGACTGAGCCGCAGTGAGGAAACGGCTGATGACCTCGACCCGGACCGGATAGGGAGCGAACCGGTCGCTGAACGTGCTGAAGTGTTGCTGAGCCAGCAACGTGGTCGGCACCAGAATGGCAACTTGTTGACCGCTCTGGACCGCTTTGAAGGTGGCCTGCACCGCCACCTCGGTCTTACCGAACCCAACGTCGCCCACCACCAGGCGATCCATGGGCTCGGGGCGTTCCATGTCCTCACTGATGGCGGCGATGGCCGTAGCCTGATCCGGTGTGAGCTCGTAGGGAAACGACCCCGCCAGCTCGGCCTGCCACGGGGTGTCGGGCTCGAACGCGATGCCTTCGGTGGCCATCCTGGTCTGATAGAGGACCACGAGCTCCTGCGCGATCTCGGCCACCGCAGATCGGACTCGAGCCTTGGCTTTGGCGAAGTCGCCGCCGCCCAGTCGATGCAACGACGGTTGGTCGCCACCGGTGTAGTGACGGATCAGATCGATCTGATCCGACGGGACGTACAACTTGTCGTCGCCCCGGTACTCCAGCAGCAGATAGTCACGTTCGTGACCGCCGATGGCGCGCTTGACCATGCCGGCAAAACGGCCGACCCCGTGCTGATGGTGCACGACGTAGGAACCGGGCTGGAGATCGTCGAAGAAGCCATCACTCTGCCGTTTCCGGGCCCGTGCCCGTCGGTGTGAGCGGCGCCGTCCCGTCAGCTCGGACTCGGTGATGATGGCCAAACCGATCGACGGCATCACGAAACCACGCTCGACGTTGGCCACCACCAGATGAGCCCCCGGGGTGAAGACCTCCGGCAACGCCTCGCCGTGCGAGACCGGATGGATCCCCCATTCTGCCAACAAGCCGGCAACCCTGTCGGCAGAGCCCACGCCATCGGCCGTCACGATCAGACGAGACCCCGAACTCAGCACTTGACGCAGTCGGGCGGCGAGCTCGTCTCCCGGTGCGTCCCAGCCCGACGCATCGAGCACGGCCACATCGGGGCCCTCGGGGATGGCCATCGTGGTCACGATCGGAGCCGTCGTCTTGGCCAAGAGGCGTTCGAACGGCAGATGAAGCCGAGGAAAGTCGGTCTTGCCCTCGACGCCCTCGGCATCGATCGGTATCGCCCCCCAGGTCCGGGCCAGGCTGGCCGCCAGGTCGGCTTCCTCTGCCATGAGGTCGGCACCGCGATCTCGCATCCGTTTGGGGCTGAGCAGCACGATCTGGGCGTCGGATTGCAGCAGATCGGGCAGAACCCGTTCGTCAGGGCTCAACCAAGGAAGCCACGACTCCATCCCGTCGAACAGTTCGCCGTCGGACAACCGCTCCCATTGCTCTCGACCCCACGGTTCACGGGCGACCAGCCCCTGCGCCCGTTCACGGACGTCATCGGTGACCAACAGTTCGCGGCAGGGGAAGATCTCGACCTCGGCCACGTCGATCGTCGAACGCTGATCAGCGACGGTGAAATGGGTCAGACGATCGACTTCGTCCCCCCAGAGATCGATACGAATCGGCCCATCGGCGGTCGAGGGAAAGACATCGACGATGGACCCCCGCAATGCAACCTCTCCCCGGTGCTCCACCTGCGGCTCACGCCGGTATCCGAAGGCCACCAGGTCGGCGACCAGTTGTTGAGGATCGAGTTGATCCCCGGCGCCGATCACGATGGGATCGATCTCCTCGACGTGAGGCCCCAACCGCTGCACCAGCGCTCGAACCGGGGCCACCACGACCCGAGGGCAGCGCTCGGGATCCTGCAGGTGCCACAGGGTACGGACTCGCGTTCCCATGGCCTCGATCGATGGGCTCACCCGTTCGAACGGCAAGGTCTCCCACGCCGGGAACGACAGGACTTGGTCCTGCCCCAGGTACAGGGCCAGATCGTTGACCAAGCGTTGCGCATCGCCCGTGGTCGGGACAGCGATCAGGGTCGGTCGACGCTCCGAGGCCCGCACCAGCGCGGCCAGCGCCATTGCCTGGGCCGGCTCGGGTACGGCGAGTACTGACGAGGCTCGACCGATGATCCTCGTCAGCGCCGGATCTTCGGCCACCAGACGCGGCAGGTGCAAAAAGCTCACCCGGTGAGGCTACGTCTCCCCGCAAGCAGACGGTGCCCCAGAGACAACGTTCCCAAGATCAGGGCGCCCAGCGCCATACCGAAGAGGATGCCGACGAGATTGGCCGAGACATCAGCCAGTTCCATCTTCCGACTCGACGTCAAGAAGCGTTGCCCGACCTCGCTGAGCAGCGACAGACCGAACACCGACAGCCCGATCCAACGGAACCGCATCCGGTGTGCGAGGAGCAGCATCGCCAGGACTGCGGCCACCGACCAGATCGTGACGTGACCGACCTGGTCGTAGGACAGGGGGAACGATGATGGTCGATGCAGCAGTTCGAGCCCTGACCGGTCCTGGATCCGCGCCCCCAGGCCCCAGACGAAACGAAGCACCGACTTGCTCTCGCTGGGAGCCCGATCAGCCAGCAGCAGAACGATCACGGCCAGGGTGAAAGGGACTCCGGCCAGGATCAGGATGGACCGGCGGGCAGCAGAAGTGATCACGGACGTCATGGCAGAACCACCACGGTAGGCGCGTCGGAACACACTGTCGGGTCAGGCTGCCCCCGCTTCGACTGCACGGCTCCGCCAGTATGGGAAAGGAACATGACGATCACCATGACGTATCAATGTGACGAGTCGGCGATCACGATGTGGAGATCGTGTGCAGACCGATCCGAACCGCTACCCGGTCTCGGTGACTGCCTGACGTACCGCTTCCATCTCATCCACGACGTCGATCAGTTCCTGCTCGACGTGGTTCAACGAGCCGTCGAACGTGCCGCCGTCGACCCCGGTCACGGACAGCTCGATGGAACGAGTCACCAGTTCGTCGAGGCGGGCATCGAGGACCAGCAGCCGATCGTGGGTGGATCGGATGGTCTCGTCGAGTCTGCTGGCAGTGCCCAACTGCGCCTGGAGAGCTGCCATGGCCTGGGCTCCCGAGGATCCCGGTGCCGGCGCTGCGGCCCCGGAAATGGTGTGCATCTGACGCACGATGGCATCGGTGTCGATGGCGGCCCGGGCCTCGGACAGGGCCTGCCCCCGCTGGGCAACCTCGTAGGAGTGCCGGACGAACTCGTCGATTCTGCTCCCCAGCCCTGCCAGACGATCGCGGATGGGACCCGGCCGGGTCCGATCGACCGAGGCCCGGAACCGCTGCTGAGCCTCGATGGCTTCGTCGACGAAACGCTGCCAGGTTCCCGAGACCGTCCGCCGATCGATGCGCTCCCGCACCGGTCCCCGCGGAACAGCGGCGCCGACCCGGGCCGCCCATGCCGCAGCCCCGATGGCCACCGCACCGACCGGATTCAACCCGATGATGATGCCGCCGGCGATACCGACACCGGCCAGAAGGATCCCGCCCGGGCTCATGATGGCCTCGGCCACCGGCCGAGTCAGCAATCGGTCCTTCAGCGCCATCAGAAGTTCGATACCACTTCGGCGAAGACCTTCGAGATCGACCGAGGGTCGCTGGCGTCGTAGACCGCAGACGCCGCCGACTCGGCAATGGCTTCGAGAACCGGGAAGTCGGCGTCGCCGCCGTAGGCAATGGGGAACACTCGCACAGGCCGGCTGCCCTGGCCTTCGCTGCCCCGGGCCAACATGTCGAGCAACGTCTGGAGTTGCTGCTGGTCGTTGCCGGCCGAGCCATCGTCGTTGCGACCATCGGACAAGACCACCAGCGCGTTGATCCGTTCCGAATCGTACCCGTCGAGGCTCTGCTGGTAGAGCACCTGGGTCGCTTCGTACAGCGGAGTTCCCGATTGGGGGAACAAACCGCCCAGGACCCGTTCGATGGCTGCAGCATTTCCCGAGGCCGGCCCCATCGGTACCACTTCGACGATCAGCGGAATCGTGGACTGACCATCATCGGTGAAGGTGTACAGCGCCAACTGGTCATCGGCCGCGAACTCGTCGAGCGACTCGATGATGGCCCGCTTGGCCAAGTCGAGCTTGGTCTCGCCGGATTCGCGATCGCCCAACTCTCCCATCGAACCCGATACGTCGAGCAGGAGGGTGACCCGGGCCCCCTTTCGTTGTTCCTGCCACAGGTCCAGGAGGCCTGTCATCACCGCCGGCTCGGGCACCTCGAGCAGAGTCGATGGCTGGGCCGGATCGACGCCGAACTCGGCGGAGATCGGTGCCGCCAGGGGGACCGATGGGTTGCCTGGCCGGAAGCCGAACTCCAACACCTTCTGCTGGTTCTCTTCCAACTGAAGGAAGTCGATGAAGGCCTGGGCTGCGGTTTTCTGGGCGGCGTCGACCCAATCACCGTCCACGATGAACAGAGGATTGTCCGAGTAGAGGGTTCCCTCCCGAGGGTAGATGGCCACCAGTTTCACGCGAGGCGGTCGTGGTTCCTCGCCGGCTTCCAGCTTGCCGTCAGGGTCGCCACGGTTGTAGTCAATGACCGACTTCTCCTCGACGGCGGCGGCAGCCACGTAGCCCAGTGCGGCCCCACGTTGATCGGCACGGAACCAGTTGTTCATGAAGGTCAGCGTCGTGTCGCCGTAGTGCACGACCGCAGATTCGACACCCTGACCGAACTCGACCACTGCCGGGCGCTCCAGATCCTCGCTGCTGAGGTTCTCGCTCTTGTCGGCGGCGGCGTAGGTCTGCGCGATCAGGGCCGACAGCCCGCTGGTCGAGAAGTTGGGGTTGGTCTTGCCGAGCCGGAACTCACCCCACTCGGGATGGCCGTACGCACTCCAGCCCTCACCGCTCGTCGCCAGCTCGAGGATGTCGGACCAACCGACCTCGGTGTCGGGCCAGCCCAGTGCCTGCGCCATCGGCTCGGGCATCGCGATCACCAGAGGTGTGACCATGAACGGAGCTCCGTCGCCGACCAGGGCCGGCTGGCCGTCATCGTCGAGACGCTGGTTCAGGACCGCTCCCCACGCGCTGGATGCCGGCGACCAGATGACGGGTCGGGGGCCATCGGTGTTCTCGTCCCAGCCTTCGGCCAGCAAGGTGGCTCCCAGGCCGGATGCCTTCGATTGGGGCCGGACGAAGATGCAGGTGCCGTCGACCTCGGCCCCCGACCGGTTGAACTCCTCGGCCAACTCGATCATCAGCTGGATCTTCTCCGAGGAGACCGAGACGTCGACCACCACGCAATCGCCAGGATCGCCATCGATGGCACCGTCGGTTCCACCACCGAACGAACAAGCAGACGCCACCAGAGCAGCAACGGTAAGAAGAACTGCGGACGAACGAAAGCGCATTGGTAGATCCTAATTCGTCTGCTCGACCCGAAGTGCTTCGAGCACTCCGGCCGACGGTCCCGCAGCAGAGGAACCACCTCCGGGCAACCAGTCCCGCTCCACCAACTCGGCCTCCAGATCACCGCTCGATCCACCGGCGGCGCCGATGGCGGCCACCACGATCACGATGTCGGACCCGGCATCGGGGGGTGTATGGGAACTCATGTCGGTTCGACCCAGCTGCTGCCAGTCGGCGAGCGCTGCAGGTGCAACGTCGAACGTTCCAACGGCGGTCAGCATTCTGTCCAGCGCCCTCGTCGTGGCGGACCCTTCGGAGATACCGGATTGCGTGCGCCACTGTCGATACTCGAGTGACTGAAGGTCATTGCTGGCAAAGGTCGGTGTGCCGAGAAAGCCGGTCACGAGCTGGCCCTGGGACAACAATCCGACGGTCGAGTCCCGACTGTCTAGACCGACATCGAGCCCGTCCGGGCCATCGGCCAGGCATTCCCAACTGGGGATCGGGCATTGGTCGGTCAGGGTCGCACCCCCGACCAGCACCAAGGGCGTCGATGCGACCGGGTCCGAAACCGACGAGACAACTGCACCACGACTGAGGCGTGCCCGTTCTGTTTGCAAGATCTCGACCCACACATCAGCCGTCACCCACAGCAATGACTCGCCATCGCGGGAGTCGAGCAACCGATCGAGCGTCGCCCCGGGAGCCTCGATCCGTACTTCACGATCGGGGAAGGCCGCCTTGCAGGCCTCACCGACCAACGGATCGCAATAGACGGGGGAGGGTGTTCCCCCCAGGGTGACTTCGCCGCCGGAATCGATCCAACGACGGATCCCGACTGCAGCGAGCACCAACACCGCAGCCATCACGAACGCCCCCAGCCGTTTGCCGGCCATGGTCAGCGTTGGTCGTCGGGCCGGCGGTTCACGACCGCCATTGTTGCATCGATTCCATCGTTCACCACCGCTTCGAGTGCAGCAACCGATTCCTCGATGGCTCGCTCCAACACCAACTTGTCGGATTTCGAGGGCCGACGCAGCACCCAATCCCGGCCCGCCTGCGATGGTGGCGGCTTACCGACCCCGATACGGAGGCGGGCGAAATCGGTCGTCCCCACATGCTGGGTGATCGACTTCAGTCCGTTGTGCCCCGCCATACCGCCTCCCTGCTTCAGCTTGAGCCGACCCAGTTCCAGATCGAGTTCATCGTGCACCACGATCAACTGATCACCGGTCTCGATGCCGTGACGCCGAGCCAACAGCCGCACCGACTCGCCCGAGTTGTTCATGTAGGTCTGAGGAAAGGCCAGGACGACCCGCTTACTCCCGATGACGACCTCGGATACCAACGCCCGTTCCTTGCCCTTCGACAGGGGACGACCCAGTCGAAGCGCCAACACGGCAACACAATCTGCCCCGACGTTGTGGCGCGTGCCGTCGAACTCGGGCCCGGGATTGCCGAGCCCCACGATCAGGAAGTCCGACGGAGTCCCCTGACGGACCTTCTCACCCAACTTCCGGGAGAGAAGCGACATCACAACGAACGACTATTCGGCCGCTGCGTCGTCGGAGCCGGCATCTTCGGCGACGGCGTCTTCGGCGCCGCTCTCGTCGTCACCGCTCGCGTCGCCGCCGTCTTCGATCTCGTCGCCGAACTCATCGACCTCGACACCACCCACCATCTTCGAGGCCCGGGTGCCGACCGGAGCTGCGACCGTGATCCGGTCCGGCACCAGTGAGGTCACACCGTCGGGAAGATTCAGATCGGCGACCGCAAAGCGGCTGTCCATGGTCAGCGAGGAGATGTCGGCCTCGATGGCGATGGGGATACTCCGGGGAAGGACGCTGACCCGGATGCTGTGCATCTTCTGCTCGACGAGCGCTCCGGCCTCGGCCACCTCGACCGACGTACCGGTGACGACCAGCGGGACGCTGACGGAGATCGGCACGTCCGGATCGACCCGGAGGAAATCGGCGTGGGTGACGACTCGCTTGATCGGATCGCGCTGCACGTCGCGCACCACCACCATCTCGTGCGATCCGTCGACATCGAGCGTGAAGACGGTGTTCATACCGGTCGGGACCTGCAGCGCTTCGCGCAGTTCGGTGTAGACCACCGAAACCGGGATCGGATCCTTGCCCAGGCCGTACACGACCCCGGGCAGCTTGCCCTCGTTGCGCAGCCGTCGGCAGGGTCCAGTCCCCTGCTCTCGTCCGGTTTCAGCCTTCACGATGGTGTCCACGGTCAAATCCTCGTTCGCGCCGATCCGCCCCGGGTGGGCGAATGATCAACCTCGTAAGGCTAACGGTGTCGTTGCCCAGCCCCACCCCTGGGATGAGGTGACTCAGCTCTGGTTCTGGCCGTCGAAGATGCGGCTGACCGACGTGTCCTCGAAGACGGCTCGAATCGCGTCGGCAACCAGAGGCGCCACCGAGAGGACCTCGAGCTTGTCGAACTGCTTCTCGGGAGGCATCGGCAGGGTGTCGGTGACGATGACCCTGTCGAGTACGGAGTTCTTGAGCCGGTCGATGGCGGGGCCGCTGAACACTCCGTGGGTGGCAGCAGCCGTCACCGAGGCTGCGCCCTTCTCGGAAAGCAACTCGGCGGCCGAGCAGATGGTCCCGGCCGTGTCGATCATGTCGTCGATGATCACGCAGTGTCGTCCATCGACCTCGCCCACGATCTCCTTGGCCTCGACCGCGTTCTTCTTGCCGTGGATGTGCCGCTTGTGCACGATGGCGAGGTCGGCGTCGAGTTGCTGGGTGTAGCGTTCGGCGACCTTCACTCGACCGGCATCGGGAGAAACCACGACCAGGTCGTCGCCGAAACTCCGGAGGTGGTTCACCAACACCGGCATGGCGGTCAGATGATCGACAGGCCCATTGAAGAATCCCTGGATCTGTCCGCTGTGCAGATCGACCGAGACCAACCGGGACGCACCAGCCGATGCGAAGAGGTCAGCGATGAGACGAGCCGTGATCGGCTCTCGGCCCTCGGACTTGCGATCCTGGCGTCCGTATCCGTAGAAGGGCATGACGGCCGTGATGCGCTTGGCCGAGGCCCGGCGGGCGGCATCGACCATGATGAGATGCTCGAAGATGGCATCGTTCACCGACCGACCGTCCAATGCGCCATGGCTCTGCACGATGAAGACGTCGGAACCGCGTACGGACTCCGCGAACCGACAGTGGGTTTCGGTGTTGGCGAACTGGCTGAGATGCGCCTCGGTGACCGTGGTCCCGAGATTGAGGGCAATCGCTTCGGTCAAGCCTGCGTTGTGCCGTCCGCTAAAGAGATGCAGCGTCTTTCTCGTGACGGTTTCCATTGTCCGATACCCCGCTGGTCGCTTTGCCGACGTCAGGAAGCGTCGGTCCGTGCAGCATAGAACGGTCCGGTGACGGTGCCATCGGAAAGTTCCGAACCTGGCTCGACGACCGCAAAGGGACCGATGCGACAGTGATCGCCGATCACGGCAAGCCGAGCCATTGTCTTCTCGACGACGGTTTCCCGCCCGATCACGCAACGATCGATCCGGGTATCCGGGCCGATCTCGCAACCATCACCGATCACCGTGGTGCCCTGCAGCATGGTTCCCGGAAACAGCGTGACGTCGATGCCGAGGCGAACGGTGGCGTCGATGTAGGTCCGGCTGGGGTCGACCATGGTGACACCTCGGTCCAGCCATCGGGCATTGGTTCGTCGCCGTAGTTCGGCTTCGGCGTCGGCCAACTGCTGCCGATTCTCGACCGGCATCAGATCCGGGCCGGCGACAACCGGGGCCGACGCCACCGGATGTCCGCTGTCGGCCAGGACGGCCACGACATCGGCGAGCCGGTGGAGCCCATCGAGCTCGTCGGGTGAGGTGCGGCGAACGGCGGGTGCGAGCAGCCCCCGACGAATGCAGTAGACCCCGAGACCGACTTCGACACTCGTGCCGTCGCCCCCGTTGGCCGCCGACGACCCCGAGTGATCCGTGGCCGACGGTCGCACCAGTCCGGCAACGGCACCGTGGCGGTCCCTCGTCACGATCGGCCGACCTGCCGGATCATCGACCAGGGCCGACATCACCGTGCACACCGATTCCGACGACCGATGGGTCTCGAGCAGCACCCGCAATGCCTGGACCTCCATCAAG
>CALACD010000046.1 GCA_937890445.1 uncultured Acidimicrobiia bacterium
GAGCGAACGAGCGAACGAGCGCCATCAGGATGGCTCGAGCGCGTCGATGTACTCGACTCCCAGCTCGGTCAGTGTGTCCCGCAGGCCGTAGAAGTCGACCCCGAGTTCGCCCGCCTCGAGCCGGGCACGGGTCGTCGCTTCGTTGGCAATCCGCGCCTCGGACTTCTCGAGCGCCCACGCCGCTTCGTTCCTCGCGACCACCACCACGCCATCGTCGTCGGCCGCGATGACGTCTCCCGGGTCGATCACCACGCCACCGATCGACACGGGCACGTTCACCGAACCCGGCGTCGCCTTCACCGTGCCCTGGCACGACACGTGGCGGGACCAGACGTGGAATCCCATGTCGTTGAGATCGGCGATGTCGCGCACGCCGGCGTCCATGACCAGACCCCGTACGCCACGCCTCATCAACGACGTCGCCAGCAGATCTCCGAACATCCCGTGGGTGGAGGGAGCCGTCGTCGCCACCACCAGGACGTCGCCTTCCCGACACACTTCGACCGCGGCGTGGATCATCAGATTGTCGCCCGGATGCGACAGCACGGTGACCGCGGTACCTCCGATGCGAGCGCCGCGCTGGCGGGCGACGAGGTCGGCACCGAGATAGCCGCGGCGCCCGATGGCCTCGTGCACGGTGGCGGCACCCGTTGCCCCGATCTTGGACGCAACAGCGAGATCGGCTCGTTCGATGTTCCGAACGACGACATGCCGGTTGTTTGGTGCTCCGATCATCGGCGCAGTCCTCTCAGATCGTGTCGAGTAGTTGGTCGAGACGGGGAAACACCCGACGGGCATTGCCCTCGAAGATGAGCGACCGCTGCTCGTCGGTGAGGTCGGCGCGGTCGACGTAGCGCTTGGTGTCGTCATAGGAATGGCCCGACGCCGGATCGATGCCCCGCACGGCCCCGACCATCTCCGAGGCGAACAGGATGTTCTCGGTGGGGACGACCTCGAGCAGCAGGTCGATACCGGGCTGGTGATAGACGCAGGTGTCGAAGTAGATGTTCTGCAGCAATTCCTCGACGGTGCTGTAGGTCTCGCCCTGGGCCGAAAGCGACCCCGAGGTCTTGGCCACCGAATCCTCGGCCATGCCCTTGAAGCGCCCCCAGTGATAGGGCACCGCTCCCCCTCCGTGGGGAATGATCCAGCGCATGGTCGGGAATCGCCTGAAGATCCCCGACGTCATGGCTTGCATGAAGGCGGTGGTGTCGGCACCCAGATAGTGCGAGCCGGTGGCGTGGAAGTTGTCGTTGCATGCCGCGCTGACATGGACCATGGCCGGAACGCCGAGGTCCACCATGGCCTCATAGAGCGGGAACCACAGCTCGTCGTCGAGGGGACGACCCGTCCACCAGCCGCCCGAGGTGTCGGGGTTGAGGTTGCAGCCGATGAATCCCATCTCCTCGACACACCGTCGGAGCTCGACGACGCTGTTGGCGACCCCGGCCGCCGCACCATCGCCCGGAGTTTGGGGCAGGGCACACACGGGGGCGAAGTTCGTCGGATAGAGGTCGCAGACTCGTCGGATCAGTTCGTTGCTGTGCTGGGTCCAGAACTTCGATGTGTGGGCATTCCCGATGTGGTGCCCCATCCACGAGGCCCGGGGCGAGAAGATCGTCAGATCGGACCCCCGCTCGCGCTGCAGTCGCAACTGGGCCCCCTCGAGACTGTCCCGGATCTCGTCGTCGCTGATGACGATCTCGCCCTTGTCCCCGACATGGTGCGGGTCGGTCAGCAGAGCCGCTTGCTGCGCGTCGCGGTAGGCGCCGACCTGCGGAGGGGTCGTGGTGTAGTGCCCGTGGCAATCGATGATCACGGGATCAACCTAGTACCGGGGTGGACCGAGGGTTCAGCTCCGCAACGCCTCGACGACGGGGCCGAGGTCGGCGGTGGTCCGGCCCAGGATCGAGTAGGACGAGATACCGAATCGCTCCCGGCTGGCGGTCGCGTGCTCGACGATGTCGGCCACGGTTCCGAAGAAGAAGTAGGGCGACGCCAGGAGATCGTCCTCGGTCAGCTCCTTGGTCCAGGCCAGGAAACTGTCCGGGCTGCGGAGCTCGTCGAGTTTCCGACGGGCCAGCGCTCGGGCATCGGGGCCGATCATCACATCCATCAGGGGTGCGTTGATGGTCAGCCGATCGAATCGGTCACCAGCGACGTCGCGGACCCACCGCATCTTCTCCTCCAGGCCCTCGGCCGTGCTGTCGCCGGAGTCGATCCGGCCCTCGGGTGTCGCCTTGACCGCGACGCTCACGATGTCGGCCCAGGTCGCTGCGACACCCAGAATGCGAGGTGAACCACCTCCGATCATGATCGGAGGTCGTGGCCGATCGGCCGACAACGGCCGCAACACCAGACCCTCCAGGTGATAGTGCTCGCCATGGAAGCTGGCGGGCTGGCCTCGGAACAACTGATCGAAGATCTGCAACGCCTCGACCAGCCGCGAGATGCGGACCCCGGGGCGATCGAACGTGAACCCCGCCTCGAGGTACTCCGGTTTCTTCCAACCTGCCCCGATACCGAAATCGAATCGCCCCCCCGACAACTCGTCGATGGTGGCAACCTCTCGGGCCGTGATGCTGGGATGACGGAAATCGTTGTCCAACACGTAGGGGGCCACCCGCAGCGTGGTGGTGGCCTCGGCCGCAATGGCCAGCGCGGTGAACGGTGCCATCGGGGTGTTGAAGTGGTCGGCAACGGTGAAGGTGGCATAGCCCTTGGACTCGGCCGCCCGGGCTGCGGTGATCAAGTCGTCCCGGGTGACGTGGTCGAGACCCTGGTTGATCGAGAACATGATGGTGGAGCTGGACATGCCCGCTACTGTCGCGCGCATGTCGTTGAAGATGGGCATCTACGTCAACTCCCAGCACCCCGAAACCGAGGATGCGGGGGCACACCTGCGAAGCCTGGTCGAGCAGACCAAGCAGGCCGAACAGCTCGGCTTCGACTCGATCTGGGCCGGTGAGCATCACCTGACTCCGGGATATCACTTCTTTCCCCAGCTCACGCTGTTGGCCCATCTCGCTGCCCACTCCGGCGAGATGGACCTGGGCACGAACCTGGTGTTGCTGCCGCTGCATCGTCCGGTCGACATCGCCGAACAGGTGGCCCTGATCGACCAGGCCTGCGGTGGCCGATTCATCCTGACGGTGGGGCAGGGATATCGGCCCGAGGAGTTCGACGCGTTCGGTGTGCCCTTCGGCGAACGGCTGCCCCGCATGGTCGAGGGCATCGAGATGCTGCGACGGTTGTGGAACGAGCGAGACATCGATCACGATGCCGGGTGGTATTCGTTGCAGAACGCCACGGTGCGGCCCGGGCCGGCACGAGCCGGTGGTCCCCCGATCTGGATCGGGGCCACCACCGACCGGGCCATCAAACGAGCCGGTCGCATCGGTGACGCATTCATGGCCACCCCCAACGCGTCGAACGACGACATCCGGCGACAGTTCGACGTGTTCGACACGGCTCGGGCCGAAGCGGGGATCGATCCCGCTCCCGATCGGGGTCGCATGCTCGAGGTCTACTGCCACGCCGACGGCGCCGAGGCCCGACGTCGCGCTCGTCCGCACCTGCTGACGAAGTACGCGGCCTACGCGTCGTGGGGGCTCACCGGCAGCGCCGGCGAGGCCGCCTCGGCTGCGGGTAGCGCCGGTGACGACGACGCCTTTGCCACCCTGGCCGAGAACCGATTCGTGATCGGCGATCCCGACGAGGTCATCGCCGGCCTCGTCGGTCAGTACCGCGACGTCGGCGTCAACCATCTGGCCATGCGGGTGGCGTGGCCGGGTTCGGAGCCCTCGGAGGCTCTGGAATGCATCGAACTCCTCGGCAGCAACGTGTTGCCGGCGGTACGAGCCGAGCTGAACCGATGACCGAGACCCTCGACGGTCGCGTTGCCATCGTGACCGGATCGTCCCGGGGCATGGGCCGAGCCATGGCCACGGCGCTGGCCGGAGCCGGAGCCGACGTGGTCCTCAACTACCGAACCCGACAGGCCGATGCCGAGGAGGCGGCCGACGAGATCCGCCAACTGGGCCGCAGGGCCATCGTCGTCGGGGCCGACGTGAGTCAGCCCGACGATGTCGCCCGCATGATCTCGACCTGTACCGCGGAGCTGGGCCCACCCACGGTACTGATCAACAACGCCGGGATCGGAGAACGGGTGGTCGATGCCGAGGACCTGAGCATCGAGTTGTGGACCGAGACCCTCAACGTCAACCTCACCAGCGCCTTCCTCATGATCCGGGGCGTCCTGCCGTCGATGCGGGCCGCCGGCTGGGGGCGCATCATCAACATCGCCTCGACGGCTGCCCAGACCGGCGGGTCGGTCGGCCCCCACTACGCGGCGTCGAAGGCCGGCCTGATCGGCTTGACGCATGGGTATGCGACCAAATTGACCGCCGAGGGCATCACGGTCAACGCCATCGCCATGGCCCAGATCGAAACCGAGATGCTGCGCCAGGCCACGGCGGCCGACCCGTCGCGTATCCCGGTGGGCCGGTTCGGAACGGTCGACGAGGTGGCGGAGGTGGCCGTGATGCTGGTCGGCAACGGCTACATGACGGGCCAGACCATCAGCCTGAACGGTGGCATGTACTACACGTCCTGACGGCTTCCGATCCGGTTGTCGTCGCCGAGCCCGTCCCGGTTGGCTAGCCCAGTTCGATGACCGAGTTGCTCACGCCGTTGTTGTCGACCTCGGCCGCATCGGGGTCGGTGAACCAGTTGCCGTGGGTGTCGAGATACTTGAACTCGACCCGATCTGACCCCTCGAGATCGACCGACGCGCTCCGCATCCCGTTGGATCGCTTCTTCAGCGGATGCTTGAGAGGGTCCCAACCGTTGAAGTCACCCACCACGGACACTTCGTCGGGGGCATCCTCCAGTGAGAGGGCGAACGTGATCTTGATGCTGCCTGCAGCGCCGGCCTTGGCCGGAACGCTGGTCTTCAGTTTCCACATGACAAACCCCTGAGATGTTCGATGTCACAACTCCGCATTCAGTATCCGGACCCCGCGTTTCCACCGTGTGACGGGCATCGAACCAGCCGATGAATCTAGGGTTCGGGCGATGGACAAGAAGGAGTTCTACGCCGAAGCCCGATCCGACCTGTCGGGCCCCCTCGATGGCGTGCGCGTCATCGACATCACCACTGCATGGGCGGGACCGATGGCCGGCTGTCTGTTGGCCGACTTCGGCGCCGACGTCATCCGCGTCGCCGAACCGGGCAGTCCCGGTCTGGCCTGGCCACCCCTGATCCCCGACACCACGCGACCCTTCGGGGAAGAGACCGTGAACCGCAACAAGCGGGGCATCAGTATCGACATGCGCCATCCCGACGGCATCTCGGTGCTGCTCGACCTGGTCGCAACCGCCGACATCGTGGTCGAGAACTTCAAACCCGGCACGTTGGCCGGATGGGGAGTCGGCTACCAGGACTGCCGGGCCGTGAAGGCCGACATCGTCTACCTCTCGGTCAGCGGTTACGGTCAGTTCGGTCCTCGCTCACCTCAACCCGGTTATGACCCGGCCGCCCTCGCGTTCAGCGGTTGGATGGACCTGAACGGCAGTGTCGATGGACCACCGACCAAAGCCCCCACCTTCCTGGCCGACGACCTGGCCGGCATGCACGGGGCAATGGCTGCGTTGGCTGCGCTTCGGCATCGTGATCACACCGGTGAGGGCCAGCACGTCGACGTGTCGCTGCTCGATTCGATCATCGCCCAATCGAACGGTTTCCTCACCTTGGGGGCCAAGGGTATGTCGCTGCCCCGCTATGGCAGCCAGGTCTCGGTCTGCGCTCCGACCAACAGCTACCCCTGCACCGACGGCCACGTCTTCATCGCCCTGATCCTGGACAGTCATTGGCGGCGCCTGACCGAGATCATGGGCTGCCCCGAGTTGGCCGAGGCCCCCGGGTACGCCACCAACAACGAACGACTGGAACGCCGTGACGAGGTCGACCAGCTCTTGGCCGACTGGTGCCGGCCTCGATCATCGGCAGAGGTGCTGGCCACGATGGAGCAGGCCGGAATCGTCGCGTCGCCCGTGAACGACTTCGCCACTGCGGCCCGGGACCCCCACGTTCTGGAACGGGACATGCTGCAGGAGACGACGTTGCGCGATGGCTCGACGGCACCGATCGTCGGACCGGCGGCCAAGTTCTCCCGGACGCCGACCCGGGTGCGTTTCGCCTCACCCGATCCCAACGCCCACACCGACGAAGTGCTGGGAGCGCTGGGGCTGGATGCCCAGCGCCTGGCCGAGCTCCGAGCAGCGGGCGCCATCGACTGACGCCGGCGCTGCTCAGAGAACCGCGCAGATCCGATCGACCTCGGCCCGGTCGTCGCTGCTCAGCACCCAACCGATGGCGCCGACGTTGGACGAGATCTGCTCGGGGGTGGTGGCGCCGGCAATCACGGTGGTGACCCGAGGATTGTGGGCCAGCCAGGACATGGCCAACTCCAGGATGGTATGACCGTGATCGGCGGCGAAGGCCGTCAGATCGGCCACGACATCGAGACGGTCGTCATCGATGAACGCCTCGGCTCGTTTGCCCCAGTTCTTCAGCCTGCTGTTCTCGGGAAGCTCCTGACCCTTGGTGTACTTGCCGGTCAGCAGGCCCGACTCGAGCGGGAAGAAGGGCACGAAACCGACGTTGGTGTCGTTGCAGGCATCCAGGACGCCTTCGGTCTCGGGGTTGCGGGTCAGCAGGCTGTAGTGGTTCTGGCAGGTGACGAAGCGGGCCAGCCCGAGGTCGCTCGACGCAGTCGCTGCTTCCTGGAGTTGGGCCGCCGAGAAGTTGGAACAACCCAGCTCCAACACCTTGCCCTCCCGCACCAGTTCGTCGAGCACACCCAGTGTCTCGGCGATCGGCGTGTCGGTGTCGGGCATGTGGAGCTGATAGTGATCGATGCGATCGGTCTGCAGGGCGGTGAGGCTCTCCTCGATCTTCTTGCGGATCCAGTCCGGGCTGCCGCCGGGAGTTCCCTCCGGCAGGCTGGT
Organism: uncultured Acidimicrobiia bacterium; assembly: GCA_937890445.1. Classification (GTDB taxonomy): domain Bacteria; phylum Actinomycetota; class Acidimicrobiia; order Acidimicrobiales; family SZUA-35; genus JAHECQ01. The sequence goes on from CALACD010000046.1 coordinate 7,012, forward strand.
GGGGTGGCCGAACTTGGTGGCCAGGACGATCTGATCTCGTCGTCCCTTGAGCGCTTCGCCCAGGAACACCTCGGACTGGCCGGCGCCGTAGATGTCGGCGTTGTCGAAATAGGTGATGCCGGCGTCGATGGCAGCCGACACCACCTCGGTGGTCTGGGCCTGGTCCAATTTCATGCCGAAGTTGTTGCAGCCGAGTCCGACTGCCGACACCTCGAGCGGACCGATCCTACGTAGTTGTGCCGTTTCCGGTTGAGCCATGCCGAAGAGTACCCCCGGTCTGGGCTGTCCTACGATCCTCGGCAATGCACCTGACAGGGAGGCCCAGCCGCATCGGCCTCCGGTTGAGGCCGGACCAGATCGGCCTCAGGTTGCCACGAGCGCCGGGGCCAGCAGTTCATAGGTGTCCGGGGTCACTGCGCCGATCGTGATGCGGCCGACACCTGCGGCCCCGAGTCGCTCGAGGGCGTCGGCGACCATCGCCGGCTCACCGAACAGGTCGGCGAAGATGCTGCCCTCGAGTTGGTCGCGCAAGATGCCGACCACGGGACCGGAACCGCATCCGGCGGCCACGAACAGTCCGAGAGGAACGTCTTGTCGACGGGAACGGACGGCATCGAGGCGACGGGCGAGGTCGTCGTCGGTGACGGCCCGAAGGCTTCGAGTGTGGAACGACCCTTTTCCGGTGGTGGCGAAGCCCGGCAGCTTGACCTCGACGATGTCGGCGATCGGCACCAGGGCCGCCGTCGTCCTCGGTCCGCCCACCGACACCACCAGCGGAGGTGGCGACACGTTGATCGGGCCGATGGCGGGGACCTCGGCCCGATACCACTCGCCCTGGAACGAGGCCGCGCCAGTGTCGAAGAGTTGTCGGACGATGGTTGCGGCCTCGATGTAGCGACCGGCCCGTTCCCCGGCTGTCGGTGGGAAACGGACAGCGGTCGCTTCCAACTCGCGCTGGTCCCAACCAGCGCCCAGACCGGCCTCGAACCGGCCGCCGCTGGCCCGTTGCAACGCCATCGCAGCCTGGGCGAACTCGACGGGCGAGCGGAGCAGGTTGTTGGCGAAGGACGTGGCCACGGTGACCCGAGATGTCGCCAGCGCCAGCTCGGTGGCCGTCACCCACAGATGGGCGACCGGTTGGCGTTCGATGAACACGTGATCGGGTACGGCAACTCCGTGCCACCCTTCGGCCTCGCGGGCGGCTGCCCACGGACCCGGGGCGGGGGTCGTGTCCATCAGGGTCGCCACGTAGTGCACCATCAGGCGAAGATACCCGAGCGGTCCCGCACGACCCGGCCGCCCGTGATGCGGTCGTCGTGGACCGTCACGATGCCGGCGCTACGCAGGGTGGCGGGCTGACCGATGCGGTCGTCCTTGCCGGTGCCGCCGAGGTAGGTGCCCTTCTGGGTGACGTGGAAGGCCACCCGTTCGCCGGCGCTGAACAGGTCGTCGATCGTGGTCTCGGAGACTTCGATGACGGGCCCGCACGAGTGACCGTCCCACTCGTCGTCGAAGTCGACACCGGGCGAGCCGTGGATCGAGCCTGCTGTCAACCACGATCGAACCGTCGACTCGGCCGCTGCATCACCGGCCACGGGCTGTTCGTCCCATGGCGCCACGGCCGGCGCTTCGAGCCGGTTGGTCGAACCCTCGGCCAACTGCCGACGACGGGCGTGGTAGTCCTCGAGGGCCCAGTTGGCGGTCAATCGTTCGCCATTCCAGAAATACAGCCCGATGCCGGCCCACGCCGCGGTGTTGCCATCGTGTCTGGTCGAGGCGCCGTGTTGACTGAAACGAAGGGCCAGGCGGTCGCCGTTGCACATCACCTCGTTGGCCGTCATGCACAGTCCCGGGAATTGCTTCATCTGGTTTGCGACGGCCGGCACGTAGACCTCGTCGCGGGGTCCGAGCTCGTGGCCACCCATGTAGAGCAGATAGTCGGGCTCCATGATCTCGGCGCACACGTCGGGGTTGCCGCAGGCCAAGTAGTCGAGCACATACCTTCGGATGAGCCCGACGAAGGGATGTGCGGTGGACGATTGCTGGTCCGATGATCGGTTCGTGGTGGTCATGAGATCCTCCTGTCGTGGCCTTCCCAATAGGGCGCCCGCAGCGTGGTCTTCAACACCTTCCCCGACGCGTTGCGGGGAAGCGCATCGGTGAAGTCGAACGAGGTCGGACACTTGTAGCGAGCCAGCCGGGAGCGGCACAAGTCGATCAATGCCTCGGCCAGCGCGTCGGGGCCGGCGGTCGGTCCGTCACCGCAGCGCTGGGGCCGGACGACCACGACGGCTTTCACTGTCTCGCCCCACCGTTCGTCGGGTACGCCGATGACGGCGACCTCGGCGATGTCGGGGTGGTCGTACAGGACGTTCTCGACCTCGGCCGGGTAGACGTTCTCTCCGCCCGAGACGATCATGTCCTTGAACCGATCGAACAGGAACAGGTAACCCTCGGCATCGGCGTAGGCGGCATCACCGGTGCGCAGCCAACCATCTGCGGTGATGGCCTCGGCGGTTGCCTCCGGCTTGTTGCGGTAGCCGGGGGTGTTCTGGGCCGACCGGGTCCAGATCTCGCCGACCTCACCGGTCGGCACATCGGCCACCAGACCGGGATCGGTTGCCGATCCCTGCACCAGACTCGTCGGATCGACCAGTCGGAGCTCGATCCAGGGCAACGGCCTGCCACACGAGCGGAGCAGGTCGACCCGGGGACCGTCGGGATCGTGGGCGGCCGACGGCAAGGTCACGATGGTGCCCGCGGTCTCGGTCATGCCGTAGGCCTGGAGGAAGTCGCAGCCCAACACGGCGATGGCCCGCCGCAGCACGGCTTCACCGATCGGAGCGGCGCCATAGACCAGCAGCTCCAGGCTCGAGAGGTCGGCATCCTCCACCCCGTCGACAGCCAGAATGGTCTGGATGACGGCAGGCACGAAGAAGGCGTGGGTCACGCCATGGCGTGCGATGTCCGCCACCAACCCGGCCGCGTCGGCGTCGCGACGCAGCACCGTGTGACCACCGTGGAAGAAGGCCGAGAGTCCGTAGCCCATGCCTCCGACATGGAACAGCGGCATGGCCACCAGGTTGGTGCTGGCTGCCGTGAAACCGTAGGCAGCCCCCGAGATCCAGGCCGAATGGGACATGTTGTGGTTCGTCAGCTGTGCGCCCTTCGGGACGCCGGTCGTGCCCGAGGTGTAGAGAATGAAGACGACGTCGTCGGGATCAGGTTCGGTCTGGGGGTCGCGTGTATCGGCTGCGTCCACCAGCCCCGCGAACTCGTCGATGGTCAGCACCCGGCCGGCGCCGGCCCGAGCCGACTCGGTCAGCAGGTGCCGCACCGCATCGTCGACAATGGTCACCGTCGGAGCCGCATCGGCCACGATGACCTCGATCTCGGCCGCGGCCAGACGCCAGTTCAACCCGACGAGCGCGGTGCCGATCTTGCTCACCGCGAACGCCAACTCGAAGTAGAGCGGCGAATTCGGTGCCAGGATGGCGACCCGCTCGCCTCGCCCCACCCCGGCAGCGAGCAGTGCGTTGGCCGTTTGCGAACTGCGTTGGTCCAACTGCGCGTAGGTCTGGGTCGCACCCTCGAACGTCAGGGCCGGGCTGTCTCGGCGCACTCCGGCCTGCGTCCGAACGACGTCGGCCACGCTCGAGGGCAGACCGATTTCCGTGTGCGATTGCTCCCGGTCGGTCATCAGTAGCTCTTGGGGAGCCCGAGGCTGTGCTGGGCCACGAAGTTCAGGATCATCTCGCGGCTGACGGGCGCCGTCTTGTGAAGTCGGGCCACGAACCACAGATCGGCCAGGCCGTACTCGAGTGCGAGGCCATTGCCGCCCAGGGTCTGGATCGACTGGTCGAGGGCGACCAACGACGAGTCGGCGGCTGCGAACTTGGCCATGTTGGCCACCTCGCCGGCCTCTTCGGATCCGGCATCGTACAACTCGGCGGCTCGGGCGTTCATGAGCCGGGCCTGCTGCACACCGATGTAGGCCGCGGCCAACGGGTGGGCCACCCCCTGGTGAGCGCCGATGGGGTTGTTCCACACCACCCGATCCTGGGCGTACTGGGAGGCAGTCTCCAGTCCGTAGCGAGCGATGCCGTTGTTGATGGCGGCTGCCGCGATGCGCTCCGGATTCAGCCCGGCGAACACCTGGCGCAGCCCGTTGCCCTCGACACCGATGAGGGCTTCGGGGCCGAGTTCCACGTCGTCGAAGAAGACCGTGAACTGTTTCTCGGCCGCCTGGACCACACAGGGGATGTCCTGACAGGTGATGCCGGGGGCGTCCGCGGCGACGATGAACAGCGACAGTTGGTGTCGACCACTGGCATCAGCCTCGCCGCTGCGGGCCACGACCAGGATCGAATCGGCTTCGTCGACACCGGAGGTGTAGTACTTCGTGCCACTCAGCAGCCAGCCATCTCCGTTGGGCTTGGCCGTCGTGGTGATCCGATGAGTGTTGGTCCCGGCATCGGGTTCGGTGATGGCGAACGACATGCGCAGATTGCCGGCCGCGATCCCGGGCAGCCACTTGTCCTTCATGTCCTCCGAACCGTGATGGGTGATGATCGGCGCGGTGATGGAGCCGATCACCAGCGACAGAACCGGGCATCCCTGAGCGGCGGTCTCCTCGATCACGATGTTGTAGTCGCCCATACCACCGCCGCCGCCCCCGTACTCGGTGGGAATGTGGACACCCAGGAACCCCGATTCGGCCAACGCCTCCCACAACTCGGTCGGCTTGGCATCGCGTTTGACGACATCCTGGAAGTACTTGCGTCCGAACTTGCCGGCCACGCCCGCCACCGAGCTACGAAGCTCTGGATGATGATCAGCGGTGTCGACGAGGCTGGATGAAAACATGGTGGCTGCCATCGGTCAGTGCTCTTCTCTGTCGTTTGTCGTTCGTTCATTCGTTCCAGTCGTGGAAGCCACGACCGGTCTTGACACCCAGTCGCCCTTGGGCGACCAGGTCGATCAGGATCTTTGGTGGAGCGAAGCGAGGCCCGTGGGCTCGTTCCAGGGTGCGAGCGATGTCGAGCCGGACGTCGAGTCCGACGATGTCGCTGAGCCGGAGTGGGCCCACGGGATGCCGGTAGGCCAACACGGCCGCTCGGTCGATGTCCTCGGCGCTGGCCACACCGTCCTCCAGCATCCGCATTGCCTCGAGCGCGGCCCCCATGTCGAGACGCGACGTGGCGAAGCCGGGGATGTCGGCCACCACGATGCTCTCCTTCCCGATGTCGGCCACGGCTGCTCTCGCCGCGTCGAGAGACTCCTCGCTGGTGGCCTGGCCGCAGATCAGTTCGACGAGGGGAAGCGACCACACGGGGTTGAAGAAGTGCATGCCCAGGAACTGCGACGGATCCCGCAACGAGGCGGCCAACACGTCGATCGAGATGGCACTGGTATTGGTGGCGATGAGTGCGGGCGACGTCGCCTCGATCTGACCCAACACCTGCTGCTTCAACTCGAGTTGCTCGGGCACGGTTTCGATGACCAGCGAACTGTGGGCCTCGATCGCATCGATCGCGGCCACCAACCGGAGGCGGTCACGAGCAGCCGACGCTGCCACCGACGACAACTTGCTCCGCTCGACCGCGCCCTTCAGGGCCTCGTCGATGGTGGCCAGAAAGGTCGAGTGTCGAGCGATGACCGGTTCGACCACGGTGACGGCGGCCCCGGCGACCGCAAACACGTAGGCGATGCCGACACCCATGGTGCCACCACCCACGATCCCGACGTGATGCTGCGAATCCTTGTCAACAGTCATGTTGATCAACAGTATTGTTGACAGGCCGGAGGTCGTCAACAACAGTGTTGACCATGAGCGATCTCGTCCGCACCGAGCAGCACGGCGCCACCCTGGTCATCACCCTGGATCGGCCCCGAGCCCGCAACGCAGTCAACAGAGAAGTGTCGTTGGCCATGGCCGGCGCCCTCGATCTGCTCGACAGCGATGACGGTCTCGTCGTCGCCATCATCACCGGTGCCGGCGGCAACTTCTGTTCCGGTATGGATCTGAAGGCCTTCGCGGCCGGGGAACGCCCCGAGATCGAAGGTCGAGGTTTCGCTGCCATCACCGAAGCACCACCGGCCAAACCTGTCATCGCCGCAGTCGAAGGTTACGCCCTGGCCGGTGGCTGCGAGCTCGCCTTGGCCTGCGATCTGATCGTGGCGTCGCAGACCGCGGTGTTCGGACTGCCGGAGGTGACCCGCGGGCTGGTGGCGGGGGCCGGCGGGCTCCTGCGGTTGCCACAGCGCATACCTCGACAGATTGCCCTCGAGATCGCCATCACGGGCCGACAGCTTCCGGCGGCCGAGGCGCATCAGTGGGGTTTGGTCAACCGCCTGACCGACGAGGGCGGGGCACTGGAGGAAGCACTGAGCTTGGCTTCGTCGATCACGGCCAACGGACCCCTGGCGGTGCAGATGACCAAACGGATCATGTCGGAGTCGGCGTCATGGCCAACCGAGGAGATGTGGGACATCCAGCGGCCCTTGGTCGACGCCGTACTCGGATCCAATGACGCCAACGAGGGCGCCCTCGCCTTCGCCGAACGCCGCCCAGCGGTGTGGAGCGGCACGTGAGTCAGCCGAAGAAGCCGGCCGAGTCCACGACCGGCATCGGCAAGCGTCGAGCATCGGCACAGGCCGACGGCACCGATGCCTACCGGAAGCGTCGGGCCGAGATCACCCGAGCCGCCGCTGCGGTGTTCGACCGCAAAGGCTACAAAGGCACCACCATCGGGGCCGTGGCCGACGTGCTCGGAACCGACCGGGCATCGCTGTACTACTACATCTCGGGAAAGGACGAGCTGTTCGATGACGTCGTGCGGGACGTCACCGAGATCAACGTGGCCACTGCCGAGGCCATCCGCGACGGCAGCGGCGATGCCCCCGGCAAGCTGCGCCGCCTCATCGAGGAACTGATGGCGTCGTACGGCGAGAACTACCCCATGCTCTACGTCTACATGCGGGAGAACCTGGCCGATGTGGCCGATCCCCGCTCGGATTGGTCGGCCTACATGCGTTCGATGAACAAGCGCTACGAGGAAGCAGTCATCGCCGTCATCCAACAGGGCTTCGACGAGGGATCGCTGCGACCGACGGGCCCGGCCCGGATCGTTGCCTTCGGCATCATCGGCATGGTCGGCTGGACGCAGCGCTGGTTCGTTCCCGAACGTTCGGAACAGACCCATGGCGACATCGCCGCCACCTTCGCCGACACCGTGCTTGCCGGGCTCGAGCCGCGCATCCACTGAACAGATCCACGAAACCGAACAGGCTGACTGCTAGCAGGATGCGGAAAAGTGGGGGTCTTCTGTCCCGGGGATGCTCGGCTGGTG
>CALACD010000047.1 GCA_937890445.1 uncultured Acidimicrobiia bacterium
CCGGTCGTTGATGCAGGAGCGTGAGACAGTCGTAGTCGGTGTGCGCACCGGCCCGCCAATAGTCTTCGCCGGTCCCGGTCGGCGAGTCATCGGTCGGAACGTCGCTCATGGGCAGATAGTGCAGGAGGCGTAAGGTGCTCTGATACCCAGGGTCGGTCGGGTCATGTCGTTCGGTGAAGAAGTCGACCGGAAAGCCGAGACGGTGGGCGAAGCAGCGAAGGATCTGCATACCCAGTTCGCGATTCTCGGCCTGGAACTCGGTCATGAAGGAACGGAACCCGGGCAGCTCTTCCTCGGTCGGCCACAGGTCACCTTCCTCCATCCGAGGCATCGTGATCTGGTAGGACTCCTTCTGGTCCTGGGTTCCCGTGGACGGGCGGACCTGCGTTCGGAACTCCCATCCTGCATTCGTGCCCGGGCGCAGTGGCCATCGGGCCTTCTTCGTGGCCTCGAGATCGAAGAAGTCGGCGGTGCGTTCGAAGGCCTCGTCGATTCGTGTCTGCTCGATTCCGTGCTGCTCGACCTGGAAGAATCCGACGTCGGTCGCTGCGGCCCAGATCTCGTCGGCGATCTGTTCGAACCGCTCGTCGTAGTTCGACAGATCGATTCTCCGGATCTCTCGTTCGACCACGACGCCTTCGCCGCCGAAATGTCGTTCCTTGTCGATCTCGGTGTCGGCGGATGCTGGACGGGGAGCAGACGGGTCGGTCATCGGTAGGACGGTAGCCGGGCAGTTCGCCATCGTCCGGAGATGTCGATGAACGCTGGGTGACGGTGTCACCGATCCGACCGTCCCGCCGATGGGTCGGGCGCCGATGGGTCAGGCGCCGATGGCGGCCAGGATGTCGAGCCTGGCAGCCCGGCGGGCCGGCCCCATCGCGGCCAACAGACCGGCCAGCGCGGCGACGGTCACCAGGACGGCGATGCGCTGGCCGGGGATGGACAGTGTCGAGGTGACGGTGTCGGGCAGTGCGGTGACCGTCGCCCAGCCGAAGACCAGACCGACCGCAACGCCCATTCCGGCGCCGAAGACCGCGACCAGCGTTGCCTCGAAACGGACCATGCGTCGGAGTTGGCGTCGGCCCATTCCGACTGCTCGGAGCAGACCCAGTTCCCGGGTCCGCTCGAACACCGACAACGCCAGCGTGTTGGCGATACCGATCAAGGCGATGATGATGGCGAGAGCAACCATGACGTTCACCACCGTCAGAGCCTGATCGATGAAGCCTTCGAGTTGTTCGACGAACTCGTCGAACGTGGCGATGTCGGCCTGTGGGTACCGCTCGGTGAGGGGAGCGAAGGCTTCGGCGGCCTGGGCCGTCGTCACTCCATCCACCAGCGAGAAGGCGATCCAATCGTCCATCGGTCGGGCTCCCACCGCGTCCCAGGTGCGCCGGTCGATCAGATAGGGCTCGTCGATGATGGTGTCGTCGGTGAAGACTCCGACGATGGTCAGATCCGCGGTCATCCCCGACCCGAACTCGATCGTGACCCGATCTCCGAGACCCAACCCGGTGGCCCGGGACTCGTTGTCACTGATCAGGAGCGGGTCGGTCGCCGTGAACTCGGTCAGGGAGCCCTCGCTGATGCCAAGGTCGAACAGCTCCCCGACGCCGGACAGATCTGTTCCCATGAACCATCGCACATCACCGTCGATCCGAGCCTGGTCATAGCGAAACGTCACGAGGTCGTCAGTGACGGCCAGGGAATCGAGTTGGTCAGCGACCCCGACCTCGAACCCCATGCCGACATCCTCGGTGACCAGGTAGTCGGCCTTGACCGAGCTCTCCAACGTGCCCCGGAACTGTGCCTTGACCGACTCCCCGACGACCAGCGTCGTGGTGACGAGGGCCAGGCCGACCATCAACGCGGCCGCCGTACTCGACGTGCGGCGAGGGTTGCGGCCGGCGTTCTGGGTCGCCAGGCGTCCCGACACACCGAACAGGCCGCTCAGCGGAAACCCGATGGCAGCAGTCAGCGGGCGCACCGCCAGCGGGCTGAGCAAGGTCACACCGACGAAGATCGCCACGGCGCCGGTAGCGATGGCGGCCAGCACGGACGTGGTCGTCTCGGTGAGGAAGAGACCGGTGCCTCCGGCGATCGAGCCGATGGTGATCAGGGCGGCGCCGGCGATCAAGCGGTGGCGACCCGTGGCCGGACCGGCATCGGCTCCGTCACGCAAGGCGGCGATGGCAGGAACGCGCGCGGCCTTGCGGGCCGGCACGATGGCCGACAGGAAGGTGGCGCCGACCCCCACCGCCAGGGCGACAGCGATCGTTCGAACCGAGACGATGGTCGGAGAGTCCGGCAACTCGGCACCCAGTGCGCCGAACAACGCCCGCAAACCGATGGCCACCAACACACCGACTCCGATA
>CALACD010000048.1 GCA_937890445.1 uncultured Acidimicrobiia bacterium
AATCATAACTCTGCTCCGGACAACTGTTCTCTCAGACGGCGCATCGCAATACGAAGACGCGATTTAACTGTGCCCAACGGCATATCGAGTTCTGCTGCAATGGCCTGATGTGTCATTTCCTCGTAAAACGCTTTCTGCACCAGCAGAAGCTGTTCTTCGGGAAGTGTCTTTATATACTCCCGGATAATCGTCGCCCTCTCGCTTTCGGTGTAGACCTGCTCTCCATCGGGCTGGGCCGAAATATTCTGGAAAAACGGGTCTTCCGGATCAAGCGGCGTCCGCTTTTCGCGACGCAGAAGATCAATCCGGCGATTTCGCGCAATCGTGTAGATCCACGTTGAGGGCGATGCTTTCGCCGGATCGAACTGCTCTGCCTTGCGCCAGACCAGGACCATCGCTTCCTGCATCACTTCTTCTGCTTCCTGAAGTCCCGCCCCCCCCTTTAACAGAACGGCTTTCAGCCGGGGTGCATAGAACCTGAACAGGTCCTCGAACGCCTTGCGGTCCTTGTCCGGGCCGGTGTGGCCGAACCCGGTGAGCGAGCAGTAGACGACTCGAGGGTTCACGGCTTGCACCGCGGCCCAGTCGATGCCGAGGCGCTCGGTGACGCCCGGTGCATAGTTCTCGATCACCACGTCGGCGTGCTCGACGAGCCCGAGGAACAGCGTCCGACCCTGCTCGGCTTTCAGATCCAGCGTGATGGACTTCTTTCCCCGGAGCCGCTTGAGGAAGGCAACCCCGAGGTCGGTCTCGTCCCGCTTCTCGATCGAGGGGCCCTGGCGGCCGTAGAAGAAGGGCGAACCGGACAACACATCACCGGTACGCGGGTTGTCGATGCGAATCACCTCGGCTCCCATGCCGGCCAACAACATGGTGGCGTGAGGACCGGCCAAGAACTGGGTCAGGTCCAGGACCCGGACACCGGTCAAGGCTCCAGGATCAGCTCCGGGACCGACTCCCGTACCGACTCCGGTCACGTGGACCGCGGACGCAGCAAGTGGTCACCACACGTGTGGGCCACCCGCCGTGCTCGGGCCCCGAGCTCGTCGGTTGTCGCACTGCTGAACGGGTGTTCGGTCACGATGAACGGGTATCCCTCGGCCCCAAGGACCTGGCCCATCAGTTGGGCCGCGGTCACGAACTTCTCGGTCATGATCGAGACCGATGGGATGCCCAGCAGCTCACCGGATACGGCGTCATGCAAACTGCACGACGAACAGCTCCCTCAATCCCCGATCCCGCTCACCAAGGCGTTCCACTCCTTGGCCCGATCGAGAATGTCGGGATCGGCAGGAGCGCTGTAATTGCTCTTCACCTCGCGGACGACGTGGGCGACTCCGTACTGGGCGATCAGTTCTCGTTCCAGCGCGTCGAAGAAGCGGACCGTGCCCTGCTTGCCGTTCGAGATGAAACCGACCGTCGCTCCGGCCAAGGTCTCGAGACGTTCGGCCAGCGCGAACTCCTGGGAGCCCGCGCCTGCGAGGCCATCTCCATAGGTGGGATCGAGCACCTCGATGCTCATCGCTGCTCCTTCGCTCTCGACTCGCTCAACAATCGACACATGCCCCGACCGCCATCGTCGCCGCCCGGGACTTGTGTCCCAGCCAGGGGGGAATGACTGCGCCGAAACCACCGGCCGGTCCGCCCGCTGCGATCACCAGCAGATGACTCGGGTCGGGCAAGGCCGCGTACTCCTGATCGTCCTTGCCGTGGACGATCGCCCCTTTGCCGCAGTCGGCCCATTCGCCTCGCCGAATACGGGCTTGTTCGAAGACGTAGTTCTGGATGTCGGATTTCGACCAGCCGGCCGCAGCGAAGTGCTGTCGAAGCTGAGGTGGGATCACGATGGCGTAGTTGCCGGCCCAGATCGAATAGTGCCGCATGTTGGCCTTGATCTCTGCCACGAACGTGTCGAGGATCTCCTCGGGGTCGGTCGTCCACTCGTTCATCAGCTGGCGTGGTGCCATCGCAGCCATGGCCGTGACGGCCGAAACGTGCGGATCTCCCAGTCGCTCTTCGGCCAGCGAGATCCAGGGCGAGTGTTCCTCGTCCTCGGCCATACACCAGCTGATCTTGCCGGGGTGCCCGAACGTCGACCGATCGATCTCGCCCGGCCGGACCTCGAGGAGATTGCCGAGGACCAACCGGACGGCTCGACCAATGCAGGTCGAAGCCCGATCACTGGGGCCGAGGGCATTGAACGTGGCATCCATCCCGATCTCGTTCCGGATCGGACCGTTCACGATCAACAGAATCGCCGAGCCGCCCGTGCTCGCGGTCGAACCGTGCAGCAGAAACGGCTCGGCCAACATCGCGGCGACCGCAGTGACGACGACGGGAAAGTGCATCGGTAGGCAGCCGGCCATGACCGCGTTGACGGCGATCTTTTCGGCAGTCAGCCCCCGACCCCGAACCGGCTCGACGCCCACCAGGTGTTCGGCCGGCAGTCCCGCCCAGTCGAGGCAGGCGGTCACCGCGTCGGGGGTGGGCGGAACGATCGGTAGTCCGTCGGTCCAGCCTCTGCTGTGGAAGTGCTCCTGAACCGACAGTGGATCGTCGAACGTGATCCGGTTGGACTGGAGCGTTGCGGGCAGAGTCATCGACCCCAATGCTAAGCCACCGGGCCGACCGGGCGCGAAACACGACAGCGGCTGCTCGCTCGTGGCACGCTCTTGCCATGACCGACGAACTGAGATTCGAGATCGACGACCGAGTCGCCACCATCACCCTCAATCGCCCCGAACAACTGAATGCCTTCCACAACGGCATGTTGGCCGATTGGGCGTCGGCGTTGGTCGAGTGCCAGGCCAACGACGCTGTCGGCGCTGTCGTGCTCACCGGAGCAGGGCGCGCCTTCTGTGCCGGTGGTGACATCAGGACGCTCGGTGTCTACGGCGACAACGCCGCACTCGAGATCGGCGACTACCTCCGCACCCACGTCCACCCGGTGGCTCGGGCTGTCGTCGCGCTCCAGAAGCCGTACCTGTGCGCAGTCAATGGCCCGGCGACCGGGGCCGGTATGGACATGGCGCTGATGGCCGACATTCGCTGGGCCGGGACACGAGCCCGCTTCGGCGAGACGTACATCAAGCTCGGTCTCATCCCCGGAGATGGAGGCGCCTGGCTGCTTCCCCGCCTCATCGGGCAGTCCCGAGCACTCGAGATGCTGTGGACCGGTGATCTCATCGACGCGGCC